>CAYHPG010000075.1:0-4108 GCA_964358625.1 uncultured Gammaproteobacteria bacterium | reverse complement strand
TTTTAATTTTTTTGGATATTTTTTAGACCTTCTCTCTCGTTTTGTCAACGCGTTTATGGCATGAGGAGGTGAGTAGTTTCACCATGTACGTTCCTTCGCGCGTGTAGCCAAGTTTTTCGTAGTAGGCGCGTACACCAATGCCGGCAATGACGGCGATTTTTCTTGCCCCGTAACAACTCCGCCGTAAGGCGGATTTGTTATCGGGGTTTAAACCATATTTTCGCACAATCTCCTCGGCTTTTTCCATGAGTTGTTTGCCGAATCCGGTGTGTTGGATATTGTATAACTCCCCCTCACTCCCTCTTACATTAAGAGGGGGAATAAGAGAGACGAGATGGCCGTATGTATGTAATTCTCGGATGAATGCACAGTCGGCGATTTCAGGGATGAGCGCATCGAGTTCGGGTGTTTGTGTTTTTTGTTGCACAATTCGCGCGGGAATGCGGAGACGGCAGAAGGCGTATACGGTTGTGCGCTTCGCGTCTTCGAACGAGAGAAAAAATTCTTTTCCTCCCGACGCCTCATATTCGTCAACAAAAAATGTTACATGTTTCATGTTACGTGTTACATGATTCTGGTGTCCGATTTCGCGGCATCGCAAACACTGGCACATGAGCCCGCGTTTTACCATAAGCGCTTGCAATGTTTGTCGGAGATTGGTGATGTTATTCCCATCGTAAATATATTCTTTCGGAATATCGCGGATGAGCCGAGATATGCGCACATAGCGTGGGATGCGAGATTTTACCGTAATGAGTACTTCGATAAGTTTTTCAAGCGAGTACGGTTTGTATTTCCCATCTTTCCACCACTGAAAAATTTCTGCAGTTGCAAGGACAACACACGGATAGATTTTAAGCATATCGGGGCGGAGATCATGGTCACTCCAAAGCATATCGAATGCAGCAATATCTTTTTCTGGCGTGGCATTAGGCAACTGCGGCATCATGTGAAAATCAACCTTGAATCCTGCTTCGCGTAACAAAAGTGCAGCATGTTTGACGCCCTCTATGTTGTGACCACGATTGACACCTTTGAGGATCGCGCCGTCCGTATGCTGAACACCCAGTTCAATGCGCGTGCAGCCCAAGCGCCGGAGTCGAGCAACCTCTTTTGCTGTTACCCAATCGGGACGCGTTTCCAGCGTGATGCCGATAATCCGATGTGTTGATTGTTCGTTTTTTTGATGTGCACGCTCGATCGCATCGTCAGTTGTTGGGACGGCATCTATCCAATCATCAGTGTTATCAACCTGACGATGTTCTTTCTCAAGGCGCGTTGCCGGTTCTTTCGCAGACGGTAGGGGATTTTTACTTTTTTCGAGAATAGTTTTATACTGCGGTGGCTTTATCTTCGCACCCGCTTCGTTTGCTCCATCAAATCAACGCTTCAAGAACCATCGTTGATAGACTGCTGGATACGCAGACCACGTGCCGCCTTTCACAATGAGTTCAATCTTATCGGTGGGGTGGCCATTGGCGACGAGTGTCTCAATGCGCGACCGCATCTGGGTATAGGGATCAAAGCGAAGGATAAGCCCGCGCCACGCCGCCGGTTCTTTTTCTAAATAGCTTTTTGGCATGCGGACTTCCGTCGGGCAATACGAACACTTACCGGGGCAAGGATACGGGCGTGCTAAGACCGTCACGATCGCAACACCGGAAAGTGTACGCACGGGACGTTTCTGAAGGAGTTGCTCGAGCTTCTTGTTTGGCGCGACGCGGTGTTTTGCAAGAAGGTCATGATACGTTTTGAGGAGTTCGGACGAGGTAGGGAAACGTACACCTTTTTCTTTACTCGCGAGTTTTCGAGTAACAGAAAGAATATCCTCGCGCGATTGTGGGGGAGTGGTAGTAAGATGTTCGATGATTTTTTTAGTAAAGGCAGAGTACATGAAATTTATCATTGCACTAAACTTAGTTTCGTGCAATGATGGATGTATGCGAAAGGAACAATTTTTTGAAGGAGAGTATTATCATGTCTATAATCGAGGAGTGGAACATCGTGACATTTTTCTCGATGATCATGATCGCACACGTTTTTTACACGCGATGTATGTGTTGAATTTTTTTGAAACGGTACCAAACCGGTTTAATTTTTATACTCTCGAACCGCATGAGCTCCTTATAAAACGTTCGCAGCCTTTAGTGAGAATCGTCGCGGCATGCTTCATGACGAATCATTTTCATTGCGTTCTTTCTCCAGTAGTAGAGAAAGGAGTGAGTAGATTTCTTCATAAGATCGGTGTAAGCTATGGGAAATATTTTAATACGCGATATGAACGAACGGGTCGACTTTTTGAAAGCACTTTTCAGGCAAAACATATTGATAGCCAGGAATACGCAGAATACATTACGGAATATATTCATTTAAATCCGCATTCTTTGTCTCACAATCCGTCGATAGACTTTCTTATTGAGTATGCATGGTCGAGTCTTTCGGAATATGTTGGCCGAAAAGGAAAGTTTTCTTTGGTGCTTGATACCTCTTTTCGTGATGACGTTTTGGGAATGAAGCCAGATGAGTATCGTAATCTTTGTGAACAACTGCTATTAAATGCACGAAACTAAGTTTAGTGCTCTGCACTAAACTTAGTTTCGTGCAGAGTATCTGGACTCTACTTTTTCAGAAAAACTTCTTGAAAAAACGCGACGGGATTATGATATAATCGCTGCTTCGTTTTCTGAAACACGAGATCGCATCTACGATCTGGAATCGTTGACGCTCAATGTTCAAAGCGGTCAATCAGTGCTTGATGTTGGCTGTGGAAATGGACGCTTACTTGACGCCTTGCCTGTTGGGGTCCGATATACCGGCTGCGATACGAGCGAACGAATGATTGAGCTCGCAAAGAGACGATACAAGGGGCACCCTTGTATACAAGGGTGCCCCTTGTCGGCGCGATTTACTGTTGGTGACATTCTCGCACTTCCATTTCCAACCTCATCGTTCTATCACGTCTTTGCATTGGCCGTGCTTCATCATATCCCAAGTGATGCACTTCGGCAACAGGCGGTCAGGGAACTCGCGCGTGTCACAAAGCCCAGCGGACGTGTGACTATTACGGTGTGGAATTTGTGGACGTGGTATTGGATACGTCGCTACGGACTTTGGCAGATTATTTTTGGTGCGCATCCGACCGGATATGATCGCGGTGATTGTTTTGTGCCGTGGAAGCGTGGGGTTGATCAACCCATTCTGCGCTATGTGCACGCATGGACGCATCGGGAGTTTCGGAGCATTTTCGCTGATGCAGGACTGCGTATTATTACTTCCATGCGTGGTCGTAATTTCACTCTAGTTGCGGAGAAAAAGTAAGAGGCGTATGGTAAGGAGGTATGGCGCTTCCCAAGATCATTTGTATTGTCGGTCCAACCGCGTCGGGGAAAACGGCGTTAGGAATTCATTTGGCAAAAAAGTATAATGGTGAGATTCTTTCTGCGGACTCGCGTCAGATTTATCGTGGGATGGACATTGGAACCGCGAAGGAAAAAGGGGAATGGCGAGCAATCGGTGGACATGAAGCACTCGTTGTTGACGGCATTCCGCACTACGGCATTGATCTTGTCACGCCGAATGAATCGTACACTGTCGCTGATTTTCAAGAATACGTCCATTTTGTTTTCGCAAATATCATGAGTAGGGGGAAGGTGCCGTTTATTGTGGGGGGGACGGGGTTGTATGTGCAGGCGATCGTTGACAATTTTATTATCCCGCATGTTCCCCCAAATCCAGAACTCCGTGCAAAAATTGATGGATTGATTCGGGAAAGGGGAATTCAGCAAGTGTACTTGGAATTATTGAAACTTGATCCGCACGCGGCGGATTTTGTGTCACTGCAAAATTCGCGTCGTATTATTCGCGCGCTTGAGGTATGCCTTGCAACCGGCAAACCATTTTCAAAACAAAAAAAACGCGGCAAGCGATTATATAATACTCTCCAAATTGGCATTGATGTTCCTCGTGAGGCACTGTATGCAAAGATCAATGCGCGCGTTGATCAACAAGTGCGCGAAGGACTTGTCGAGGAAGTGCAGCATTTGATGAAGCTCTATGATGCGTCACTGCCAGTTTTTTCCGGGCTTGGATATGGCGATATTGTTGCGGC
>CAYHPG010000074.1:0-4165 GCA_964358625.1 uncultured Gammaproteobacteria bacterium | reverse complement strand
CGCCCTGCACACGCCATTTGTGGTTGTAAAAAATCGCTCCGTCCTCCGGGATAATTCGCATCATTTCATTCAACCAATCCCTCTGCCATTTCACATATTCATCGTGAGGCATGCAATCATCATGGTGGGAGTAACCCTTTTGCAAAGCTGCATTTGCCCACTTGCCGCCGCGCCCATCTTTCATGCCGTTACCGGTGGAATTTTTGAGATTATAAGGAGGCGATGTCACGATTAATCCCACCGATGCATCAGGGATATCTCGCATAATCTCAAGAGTATCTCCCTGTATTATTTTATTCACAAAATCTTTCGGAGATTTGAATCTAAAGTTTTTTGTACTTTGCTCTACTCGATTATACGAAACATTTCTCGTAGCATCTTTTATAGGACGCCACTGGTGCTCTTTAAAAACCGAAATCACCTTACCCTCCATTGTGATATCGTCCGTAAGATTGATTATCTTGTATTTTGGATTTTCCGGCTTTAAATAAACATAGGGGGGCTTGTTCACGGAAATAAAACGCTTTACAGTCGTACCTTCAGAGGTCTGCGCAACCACTATGTCATTTGTGACAAATTCTTTTCCTTTTTGTACCAGTACCAGATCACCATCATTAATCCCCGCATTTATCATAGAATCGCCTGATATCTTGAGTATATGTACATCGTCTTGAAGTCTTGCTACCTCGCTGGAAACCGCCTGCCACTCGCCAGTTATTTCTAGCGCTTCTAGAAATGGTCCTGCTGAACTCACACCCACCGTAGCAACTAAGGACGGTTTGTTTAGAATTTGGTAGCCTTCCGGTCTAATCACAATCCCTCTCGCCGCACCTTCATGCTTTTTTATAAACCTTCCCTTCTCAAGTTTGGAGAGGAAATCGATCACCGACTGATTGGAAGAAACGCCTAAACTCTCCCTCATCTCTTCGAAGGTCGGTGGGTATCCCGACGTCGAAATGTAATCGTAAATAATCCCCAAAAGTTCTTTTTGCCTTTTCGTTGCTTGTATTTTCATACTTTCATCGTACCCGACTATTTAGTCAGTAGTCAATAAAAGATATCCACAAATCAAAAATCCGCCTTACGGCGGATTCTATATTTTTTTGTAACATGATTTGCACTCCCGCGGCCGGTCTACTCTTGGCATGTCATGAATTTTCATTTGGAGGCGTATCAAAGGGTTTAAACCTCTTGGCGATAGCATGTAATGTAGCGCGCTTTCTGCGGATACACTCAACCACGACTAAAATAATAATCAAATACACAAACAATTCTCGTGCAGATACAGGAATAATAAAATCCAAAAATAAAACCCCAGCTCCCTGAAGTATAAAGCCGAGTAGTAAAAACAAAAAACCAATGATTGCCTCGTCCCTCTGTCGGAAAAAACTCACCCTAAGATTATCGGAAAAACCTCCCGGGTACTTACCTTCAATATCATCGCCATACGCTTCAGCCTCTATGTCACGACGGCGCTTAAAAATAAAACTCTTAGCCAAATAAAATGCTCCGAGAATATCGAGTATCAAACCGAAAATCTGTGGAGTGGTTAAAATTTTCTCAAACATACTCCCATTATCCCATGAAACCACTGGAAAAACAAATTGAAATTATCAACTCAATACCTCCTCAACCACCCGATCAAATATGCTCTTGTCCCGACGCTACGGTCGGGACAGGTTGAATGGTTCGACGATGCTCACCACAGGTTTTTTACATTAACGATCACGTCGAGGATTCCGTCTTTTGCTTTTTTCACGTACACGCTTCCCCGACGAGGATTGAGCGAATTCAGATCGACGCCAACATATTCGGGAAAATACTCCCCCTCGGCCGTGAGCCGCTCGTCTTTCCCCAAAACCTTCTTCATCTGTTCAAAAAGTTTGTAGTGCATAATGATCTCATTTTTAATACACGCCTTGTCGATGATCGAATTCAATGACTAAAATCAATAATTCTTTTTTATAGATTTTATAAACAATCCGATATGGCCAGACGCGGAACGAATACTGCCCCTCGCGTTTACCGTGAAGTTTTTTACAAAAAAAAGGGTTCGCCTTAATCTCATCAAGAATCGCTAACACTCGCACCCTGTATTGTTTTGGCAATCTATCTATGTTTCTTTGCGCTCTTGGCTCGACGCGAAGCGTGAATGCCATATTTATTTTTGGATTTATCGGCAACAGAAAACCCCCAATCTTTCTTAAGCTCATCCAGCGTGAACCATGTCTTGTACGCCCCTGTTTTGACCGCATGATCCGCTTCAGCAACATGCTTATCAAGATCAGGAAAATCTCGTAATACCTCTAAGGTTTCAGCCCAGGATTCATATTCTTCCGCTGACATGAGCACCGCGTTCGGTTTGCCATTGGCGGTAAAGGTATAATGGACGCCGGGCTTCTGCACCGCCTCGACAATATCAAAAATATTTTTTCTCGCCTCGGAAATGGAGAGCGTTGTTTTTGTATTCATTTGCATATCATAATGATTATATGTACATCATAACGTACATATTCAAATCTTGTCAAATCATCCCCTTTTCTTTGAAACTGATGTGTCGGTCGAGCGTCACGATGACATGATCGAGCAGTTCAATGCCAAGGATTTTTCCGGCTTCGACGAGACGTTCAGTGAGCGCGCGGTCTTCTTGCGAAGGTTCAGGATCGCCGGATGGATGGTTGTGCGCGACGATGACGTGGGCGGCAGAGTGCTGGATTGCGGGCTCAAATACCTCGCGCGGGTGGACGATGCTTGCGTTCAATGTGCCGACGGATATGATTTCTCGTTTGACTTCGTTGTTGCGCGAGTCGAGATAAAAAATGACAAAATGTTCTTTCTTATGACTGCGAATGTCTTTGAGTTCGCTTGCTACTTGTTCCGGACTCATGAGCAACGCCGCGGGCTTGTCTTTTAACATCCGACGTCCGAGTTCGAAACACGCGACGATCTCGCACGCCTTTGCCGCGCCGAGACCATGAACATTCTTTAACTCCTCTACACTTGCTTTTGCGAGTGCACCGTTACCGAATTTTTTGAGGATAGTATTCGAGAGCTCGACAACATTCACGCCCTCACTCCCCGTCCGCAAAAGGATCGCGAGCAGTTCCGAATTTGAAAGTTTACCGGCGCCGTACTTTTCCAGCTTCTCCCGCGGGCGATCCACCTTTGGCAAGTCTTTTATTTTCATATTTTTATTTGAGAATGAATATTCTCGACCCCGACGCTGCGGTCGGGACAGGTCGAGGCGGTTGAATGGTTCGACGCTGCTCACCACAGGTTTTTTTACGTTGACCGCCCTTCGACTTCGCAATGACAGACCTTAACATGTGATCTATGCCTTTTTACCTTTTCCCTTTTTTATCTCTAAAAGTTTCTTTACCTCGCGGTCAAAATCGGACACATAGTTTTTGTCCTGCTCCACGCGATATTTTTCGTATTCTTTCAGAGCTAATGTTTCTGCGACTTCGTGACTGATCTTTCCCGCATTCGTCAAAATTTCATACTCGCTAAATTTCAAAAAAGCATTCAGTTTTGCAATCCAATCCGCCATCGTCATCGCGCGACCCCGTGCCGCTTGCATTTCCGCGTAGTCCAAGTACATGTTGCCAATACGATTCAAGTGCTCCAACTCTTTCTTATCCAAATAATTTTTAGCAATTACCGTATCGCTCGGCATAATTTTCCCCTGCGGAGAACGTCGCCAAGAAGTGAGTCCCATTTTTTCTTTTGTACTACTTACCCGATCCGTGATAATTTCCGCCGCGGTTTTACCGGTGATGGCAAAATGCAATTTGTTCTGGACGGTTGCAAAAAATTCCTTGCTCTCAAATGCTTTTGGCGAATAATCAATCGCGGTTGCATAGATGTCAGTAATCTTTTGATAGATCCTGCGCTCACTTGTACGAATATCTTTTATTTCCTCATACAACTCCTCAAAATATCGCACGCTAAATCGTGAGCCGTATTTCATTCGATTACTATCCAACGCATACCCCTTATGAATATAACTTTTTAAAATTCCCGTTGCCCACTGGCGAAATTGCGTACCGCGATCGGAGTTCACTCGATAACCAACGGCGATAATAGCCTCGAGAGAATACATCTTTGTCTCGTAATGCTTGCCGTCGTCGGCACTTTTGAAGAAATACATGACAACAGAATAATA
>CAYHPG010000073.1:0-4239 GCA_964358625.1 uncultured Gammaproteobacteria bacterium | reverse complement strand
ATGTATGGATACTGGGTTCGGTAGCCCTCAACCGTGATCGAGGACGTATACACCTACTACCAAAATTATCATAGCATAAAAAAGTGCCCGACGATATTGCCGTCGGGCACGAGAATCTTTTTCCCGCCTTCGGCGGGACGGACAAAGGGCTAAGCGCCGAAGTGCAAAAGACCTAAGGCGCAAAGCGCACAGTGCTAACTTGCCTGCCTGACGGCAGTCAGGCGCGCACGAGCGCCGGGTCCGACTCGTTGCAGTCGTGGCCGAGGTAGTGGCCATCCGAGCGCCACTGCCCGTCGCCCCAGTACAGGCACCGGACGACGAGGTTGCCATCGGCGAAGCGGTAGACCGTGCCCCAGAAGAAAATCGCCTTACCTTTCCACTCGTCCGGAATGAGCTCCGGGTGAGCAAGGAGGTAGTCCAAAAGGTTGGCGTTAAAGACGGGCTTCTTCGCCAGCTCCGTACGAAGGGCGTTCCCTTCGATGTGCTTCCCGCCCTTCTGCTTTTTGGACAGATAAAGATGAACCTTTTTCAGATCCCACTCGAACTGCCCGCCCTTCTTGTGCTCCTCGATCTTCCAGTCGACCGGGATGAAGGGCTTAGCGTCGAGATCAATAAGATGGGGGATCTTCTCGACCCGAGCAATGCTGCGGACGACCGAAAAAAACTTCAGCATCAGGTCTTCGTCCGAGGCGAGATTCTTGAAATCCGCTTCAGTGAATCCTGCCTTTTTTGCAGAATCCTCCATGGCAAGCATTGCCAAAAGCAACGGATCGCCCTGAAATACACGGGCAACCATCGCTTGATGCCAGGAAGAAACCTTTCGCAGATTCTCGAAATCTTTGGGAGTGACTCCCAAATTATCGAGACGCTCAAGAGTTGCAGTAACTTCCGAATACGGCGTCCTAATCAGATCTCCCATTGGGGATCTCCTTTCGTTTTTTTGCTCCCTCTATTACAGAGGTCGCGCGCTGTCGCCGGAATGGCGCTTTGGGCAAAAGCATCGGCTTTGCCACAGCGGAAAATGCGGTAGCCCCTCGACTACGCTCGGGGACTATCAGCACTTTCTGCTGGGACAAAACGCTTTTAAAGGAACAACAAAATACTATACCAAAACGTATAGAAATGTCAAGCGGCATCTATGAAAAAATAGCTATTAAATAGTAATACTCGGCTCTTGACCGTAGCGAGGAAGGAGGAGAGAAGAGGACTTTTGCCGCAATGCACGCTGTAACAAATGCTTCATATCTTCACTGCTTTTCTTTTCTACGCCAAGAAGCGGGATCCCCCATGCAAAGGCAAGCGCATTCGCAATGCTCACGCCATGCCGAATGCCGGAAAACCGCCCGGGGCCAATAACGGCAATAATCATCGCGGGATTTTTTTTCTTCAAAAAATCGTTGATCACGCGAAAGACCCTATCCCCTATGCGTTCATCGCGAGATAATACTTTTCGTCGCAAAAAATGCCCTCCATCTGAACAAAGGGCAAGGAGATACTGGTCAGTTGTCGTATCGAAGAAAAGAATCACTGGGGTGTTGAAAAAATTTTATCAATAATGACGATTTTTTTATTCTCCAAAACATTGAAAATAAACCGATCCGTAATCTCGCGACGGTATTTGAATTCCGGTTTCGTCATGATGGTGTAGTTGATTTGCTGATGCAGTTCTTTTTCAAAACGATGAATGAGCGAGCGGATTTTTCTTCGATTAGCGCTCCCGACGATAAAAATATCCGTCGGCCACTCGGTAAGCCCAACAAACATTCCTGGCAACGCGAGAAACTGAATTCGTCCTATGTCTTGCAATTTCTTCACAAGATCCTTTTCGATCAGAAGTCGCGCTTTCAGAAACAACGCACGAAGCTCCGGATAGAGAATAAAATCTGTGTTCATCACGTAATATTTCTTCTGTGTCTCTCCATCACCATCTTTTTCATCCGTTGGCACAACCTTTAAAAACCCAAAAATCTCCAAATTTTCAAGTTCGCGACGAATTGAATGGAGTTGTGACCCTAGCGTGCGCGCAAGCTCACGAACATAAAACGCCTTCTCGGGATAATCGAGAAAAAGGCGTAAAAGCAGGACTCTCGTCCGTGAGCCAAAAAGTTGTTCAAGCATTGTTATGGGATGGTATTGTCTATTGTGGATGTTTTTTAGTATACTCAAGAGCAGTATGGTGCGTCAAATTGCCCACATTATTGTTCCGCCCCGCGAGAAGCGTTCCGCAACGTTTCGTGTATTTACTGCGGAAACAACACCGGAAGAGGAAGCCGAGCGTGGACTCCTCTTCGGTTGTTTTGTCATTGATTACTATCACCACCGCAACGAAGAAATTCTTGACAGCATCACCGAAGAGCTTCAAGGCCGTTACTATGATCCCGATATTACCACAGAGCAGCCGGAAAATCTTTTTGAAGAAACGCTTCAGTTGTTAAATACTACGATCGCACAGCTTATCGAGAATGAGCAAATATTCTTGAATCTCAAACGGTTTCATGCGGTCATTGGGATTATTCGCGGGAAAACACTTACCTTTACGCACATTGGGGATTTTCGAGTATACCTTTTACATCAAAACATTGCGCAGGATCAACATTTTATTGATCTCCTCGCAACAACTGACAGTGCATCAGAAACAAAATCGCCGCCCATCACGCGCATTTTTTCAAATGTCGTTTCCGGGGGGCTCCGCACCAGCGATGCCGTTGTATTTGCTACAAGCAGTCTTTTTGACTACAGCACAAAAGAGCGACTACAAAAAATTATCGCGTCTCTTCCCCCACCTCGTGCGGTTGAACAAATAAAAACATTGATTAAAGGAGGTGAAAAAAATACGGTCGGCGTGCTCGCATTCCTCCTTCGCCTTGCACCCCCGCATGAAGCTCCTCTCCGTGAAAGCGCAAAAGAATCACTGACAACACTCCAAGCAACCGAAGATGATACGAGACGATACCTCGCCCCATCACTCTTACGCGCAATAATCAAACATACAAAAACAGTCCTAGGACTTACAGAAACGGGAATACGCACACTGCTACGCGTCCCCTCTTCTGCGCCACGAAGTGAAGCCGTCTTACGAATGCTTCGTGGTCTTCTTGCAACACTACGAGTCATCGGGCGCATAGTTGTTTTTGGTAAACGTTTTCTTGTCACCTGTTACTCTATTGCAAAAGATTTGATGCGCGAACGCGGTGATTGGCGAAGTGCCTTGACTCGCATAAAAAATCAATCCCGAGAAGGTGTTGCGCCGTTACTGCAAAAAGGGAAACATCATTTTCATGGAATGGGTGTGCGGCAGCGCGTACTCGTTATTGCAACAGGAGTGTTAGCGCTCGTTCTTGTTGTGAGTACAACGACGCTCTTCGTCCAACGATCTCGATCGCTTGCGCGTCAAGCATACGAAAAAAATATCGCACTCATCAAAGAGCGTATTTCCACTGCTGAAGCAAGTCTCCTGTTTAAGGATGAAAAACGTACCAAGGCAATCTACAATGAAGCGCTCGAGCTCGTTGCAACATTGCCGAAAAGATCAAAAGGAGAGCGAGAGGTGCAGCAAGAACTTACAAAAGAAATTGAACGAAATCTCGACAAACTGCGACATGTGCTTCCGCTTACGCGCGTCGATGTCATTAAAGATTTTTATGAGCTCGATCCAGCGGTAGAGGTGCAAACGCTCGCGATCATCGACAACAATGCGTATGTTGCTCACGGATCTCGCCCGCTTTTGTACAAAGTCAACCTCGATAACAAGCAAGTGCTTACACTCGATGCTTCCAGCGTTGATGTACGCGCAATACAACACCTTGCACCGGAGGAAAAAGATCCTATTCTCTATATCGTATTTGATGCAACTGGCCTTGCGAGCGTGAACCTGACGAAACAATCAGTAAAACAAAGCGATATCACGTTTGGCGAACCCGGAACAACGATTGACGGCATTGGCGTGTATAATAAGCGACTCTATCTTGTGGATCGCACGCATAGCCAAATTTGGCGGCACGATAAAAAAGACGGCGGGTTCGGAAAAGGGACAGCATGGCTCAAGACGCCACTTGATCTTTCCGGTACGCGTGCATTCGCGATTGACGGAGCGCTCTGGATTGCGAAACAGAATGAGCTTATTCGATTACTGCAAGGAAAACAATCCAATTGGAAACTTGATGCTTTTGATCCGCCTGCACTTTCGATTCGATCGGTCATTGCAAAAAATGGCAGCAACACGCTCTGGCTTCTTGATGA
>CAYHPG010000072.1:0-4244 GCA_964358625.1 uncultured Gammaproteobacteria bacterium | reverse complement strand
ACAGCAACTTTGAATTTTTCCGTTTCGACTATGGAAGAAGCTCCGAGGAGGCTTGAACGAAAATCACGACGCAACTTTTGCACTTCTTGCCCAGCAGGGCTTGTTACCGTCACTTCTTGCACTTTCGAGAATTCCGACGATGCCATAATCTGCTGCAAAAGCGTCTGCAGCGTGTCTTGAGGAAGTAGCGAGATATCGCCAACGGCTTTATCCGGAACATGCAGTTCAATGGCCTCAACGCTATCCTCAATAAATTTCTTTGTACGATTCGCAATACTCTGCACGAGCTGTGTTTCAAGTTCCGCAACGTTTGCTGCGCGCGTTTTCGCAACGCTCCACGACGCCACAAGTCCAAGAAAAATAAGCGGCGGAAGCGATACCAAAATGAAAAACACAATAAATCGATTTTGGATGTGTTGCGGTTTATGTATCATCGTGAATCATGAAACGTGTAACGTGAAACGTTTTACGGTTCACGCTTTACGCTCCACATTATCAATACGCTCCAAGCGTAATCAGTATATCAAATTTTGCATCCGTAGAAAGTGGCTTCTCACGCTGTACAATAAATCCGTTCTTCAAGAGAAGCGCCAGTATCGTATCTGCATCTTTTTCGTATGTTTCCTTCACTGCGATGGTTGTGCGCTGTTCTGACGGAATTTCTTCATCCTCGATTGCTTTCGCCGCCCAACCAACATTCTTCAAAAGTTCCTGTAAAAGGATCACGCGATCATTGCGCAATTGCGCATTGCGAAATGCGACGACGCTTGCTCGTTTCTGCTCAGCTGGTGGCATAGAAGAAGGAGGCGTTAACGCCGTAAACGCTTTTGCAATTGCGTGATAAGCATCTAAGTGAAACGTCACTCCTTCCGACACTTCCAATGATTGCAGCGTAGTGGCACGCTCGATCATCATAAAGAAAAAACGATAGGAGAAAAATGCGGAAAGGAATATAAGACAAAATACGACCGCAACGCCAAGCGGATATCCAATGCGCGCAACAGTCGCACTGCGTAAAAAACTGGAGAATAATTGTGAAGTTTTGTTACTGGACATAGAGCTTCCCTTTTATTTGTGCGGCGCTTTTCGCTTCTGCAAGCCCGCGATCACCGCTCAAAGAAAAAGCATCAAGCGTTACAAGATACGGCAACTCATGAAATATCTCAAGATAGCGAAGGAACGTCCGACTATCGCCCTCAAGTGTGATTGTATAGGTAACGAAGCGATACGACTGCACATCCGGCGCTGCAACGGGAACCGCTTGATCAAAACGGAACGATGCCTTATTGCCAGTCTCTTTTGCAAGCGCCTCAAGCGCCTTTAAAAACGGAAGGAGATTGTCATCTTTTGGAAAAAACGATCGGATTCCCTCAAGCGCTGCCCGCCCCGCAGTGACGTCGTGCGAAAGTCGCGCCATGCTTTCGAACTTGCTATAGAGCGCGCTCTGCAATGCGCGGCGTTCCTCAATGCGGAGAACGCCGCTACGTATAAAAATAATGCTCGATGCAATAAGAGCAATCGCAATGCCCAAAAAAATAGCAAGGCGTAAAAAGAGAAAACGAATTTCACGCTGCACCTTCAGCGGATCATCAACAATCGCGGCAATAATATTGCGCTCCGGAGAACGAGCGAGCTGCATCATACGACGCAATGAAATAAGAAAATGCATAAAGGATTATGACGATGGAAAAAGTAATTTCGTATATTCTTTCACCTGCAAAGGAAGCGAGAACGAAATTGCCCCTTCTTGAGAAAACACTGAAAGCGGCACATCAATGCGATTAAACAAATTCGATGCCTCAAGACTTTTTTTGAAGGCAAGAAGCGCAGGAAGATTCTCTGCCTTCCCCGCAAGCGTCACGGTGGTCGCCGATCGATCCGCATTCAATGACGTTATGGTGATCTCCGGCGTGAGTGTTGCCATTATTGTGCGGAGGAATGAAGCCCATGACGGCTGCGCACGATGTACTTTTTCTAAAGCAACAATACCTTCATTAAGAGCTACAGCATCGCGTTCCCATGCGCCAATCTGCGGCGGTAACACAAAATGAGTCTGCGCCTCCACACGCATCTGTTCTCGGTTTATAAAAATGGAAAAACCCACGGCCATAACCAGAAACAACGCCGCAAAATAAAAACTAAATGCTGTGGTGAAATCGTGAATGAACCGTGTGAAGGCAAGCGCCTTGGTCCGTCTGTAGAGCGTTTCGGTTCCGACAGGCATAATGCTCACGACCGTATCATTCTTCCGCGGAATAAGGGTGCGTTCCGCAGCGCCAAAAATAGGATAGAAACGATGCTCCGGCTTTACTGATGCAATCGCCTGCGTTGCTGCGGCGGGCGTGGGCGCTACATGCTCCATGTCCAGTTCACTCGCAATAGCATTCGCCAGATTCGGCAATTCAAAAAGTGGAAGAAGTGTAAACGTTGCTGTCGGAATTGCTCCTTCGATATCGCTTTCGTAAAAAAGAAGTGTGCGGCGAATCTCGTCAATCGTAATTGCGACGATACGCTCCGCGGATGGATGACGCGCCTCTTCTGGCGTTGCGGCAGAACGGCTTAACATATGTCGTTCCCACGGCGTGACACGAACAAAACGAACTCCTCCACGATCATAGATTGCTGTAGTAATTTCACGCCGCTCCAAAATAGCAATCGCGCGCAATCCCTCTTTCTCTAGCGCAATGGTCCGCAAAATACTCACATAATGCGGCTCGATAGCAATGGGGATAAAATGCGCGTCGCGAAACGCAGCAAGATACGGATCAATTGCGCTCTTGCGCGCCCATACAAAAAAGATTTCGCGATGCGCTTTGAGCCGCGGTGGAACTTCCTCCCAATCAAAATACATGAGATCAGTGGACGCAGGCAGAGCAAATCCGAGTTGTGTGCCCATCACATCCTCTAATTGCAGATGTGAAAGGCTTCCGGGAAATGTAAATGATTGGAAATGAAAAAGAGATGAAGGGAGTGAGGCAACAACAAAAGGCGTATCAATCGGCATCGGTTTTGCTGTTCTCCAAAGCTCCTGCAATTTCTGCCCCAGCACACGCACATTGACGAGAGCTCCTTCTTCAATTGTGCCTGACGGAATCGGGATGCTCCCATGCGCAATAATCGCGCAATCTTTATGGCTTCCCTTGCAATGATCCAATGACAACACAAGGGCAGTATCTGTATCAACTGCCATTCCTACAATTTTTTCTTCACGATGGAAAAGATGAACGAAATCCATGAGCGCTATGCTAAAATCAAAATTGAAAAATCAAAAATCAAAATAACAATGAAAAATACAAAATTATTTCTTACCCTTCAGAGTCAGAATACTCGACGCAATGATATTTGCTATCTCAGTAAATTCTTTTAGAAGATACTCAACCT
This sequence comes from uncultured Gammaproteobacteria bacterium, assembly GCA_964358625.1. Lineage (GTDB taxonomy): Bacteria > Patescibacteriota > Patescibacteriia > JACQSD01 > JACQSD01 > JAUSHC01. The sequence continues at coordinate 863 of CAYHPG010000072.1, read as the reverse complement.
CTGCTGAATTTCCTTTGTGCGTATCACGAAGGAGGGAAAGCCACATCTTTGACTCATTAGCTGATTTAAGTGCGTGAGTAAAAAAATTGATAAAATCTTTTCGTGAACTTGCGGAATTCGCTTCAATGTAATTCGCGAGGACGCTGGTGCCGCTTCGCAAAAGCTGTTTTCCGACAACAGAACAAACTGAGTCTTTTGGGAGCGTGTCTATAAAACGAATCAATCGCAATACGAAGTTGTAGAGCCGTTTCTTAAATTCATTTTTAAATTTTACACTGTCATTTTCCATTTTGATTTTTGCACTTTACATTTATGACGATAACTCCTGCCACCCCGTAATCGTCACAAGGCCGTTTGCGTCAACCGTTACTGTTGCTTGAATTTTTCCTGTGCGACTTTTAACTACTGCTATTGCTGTAATCGTCTTTGTTGATGTTCCGGTAACCGTTATATCCAGTGTATCAGGAGATGCAACAATCGGGAATGTCGTCTCATCATACGTGCCGGTATAATCCTTATTCCGCGTAATGCGCGAAATAGCATCGTGCACACCTGCCTCGGCAACGAAAAACGCTTCCCGATGTTTCGCGCGCGCGCTTGATGCGTCATTCTCGAGAAAATTCGAAAGAGAAAGGCTCGTCGCAATCAAGAGTACCAGCGCCGCAACGCCGACAATTGCTAATAGAGCTGCTATCCCACGAGGATGTTTCATATTTGTCGTAACTCCACCGTCGTCTGTGCGGATGCCGATGCTGTAAGCGATGTCTTCCCGCTCGTCACATAGTCAACCTTTATCTTTATCTGCATGCTGTCTTTCGCTGGAGAAGGATTTGAAATTTTTGTAAAAATATTTCCACTAATCG
>CAYHPG010000071.1:0-4259 GCA_964358625.1 uncultured Gammaproteobacteria bacterium | reverse complement strand
AAATTCTTAATACGTTTAGTCGCGTTACAGATGCTTTTGCAGTACTGCCTGCCGCTTCGCCGGGGCACTTTGGATGACCGAGCAGGCTGACTGAAAACGGGTTTCTAATTGACCTATCTTATCAACAAGCGTTTCAAATTCGCTTTCTGCTGGCGAACGAACCTGTAAATTGCGGATTTTTCCCCAGGATGTTCGAGGCAATTGCTGGCCGCTAACCGTTGTGAGAACTTTCTGATTAAATTCTTCGGTCAACAAATAATGTTTGAGATAAACGCCAATCTGCGTATTACTTGATCGCAAAACCAAAATGTCCGTTGAACAAATGCCATCTTGTCTTGCCAAGTAAACCTTGTTCAAGTTTGGCCGCAATTTGCCATAAAGAATGTCCCCCGTTTTAAAAACAGTCTTGGCACTTTTGATGGTTGAATAATCAGCAAGCGGATTTCCAACTAATTCGCCTGTATCGCTTTCAATATTCTCCAAGCCAATGTAAAAAACTTCGCCTTGTTGGACAATCGGATCAATTCGCTCATCCACCAATGACACGAGTTCGTCAAGTGATTTGAAAACCGGAGATTGCTGAACAAGTGTCACAATGTTTTGCCCCAAATTTACCACTTCTGCTTCTGCCTGCTCTGCTTCCCGGTCAATCGCTTCGCACTCCGCCACGATTTGCACCTGCACTTCCGGCGGCGGGATGGGAATAGCGAAATTCTGAATTGCGTTTGTATTTATCTCTTTGTATTTTGTTCCAGCTGGCACAAGGTCTTCCAGCAAATGGCGATGTTGCTCGAAGAAATAATACAGGTATTCTGGGTTCAGGAGTGAAGGAACGCAAACGAAACTCTTAAAACCTTGGTTGGTGGTCAATTGCTTTTTCGCTATCGCAACTTTCCCAACCGTTGCACGAGTGGATAGCACAACGGCATTCTCTGGAATCAATGTAGCGTTACTATTTTCAAGCCCTGCCTGGCTAATTTTCCTTGCTGTATCGAAAAGATATTTTTGTTTCATATCTTCCAGAGTTACCCAGAGAATATCGCCATTCCAATACAATTCATTGTTGGTATCAGGTGTACCACCATTTATAATTTCATGGACAATGCTTTTATCACCAAGTTTTTGCATCGGCCATTTGCTCTGCGTCTGCGCAGCGTTCTTCTTCGTCGCAAGCGAAATCTGCTTATCAAAATTCACGCGGCTAAAGTCGAGCAAATCCACCAACATGGCAGCGGTTGCGTAGGGTTGAAGCGAAGCGGGAACGTTAACCGCGTGCCCGTCGAAGTTCTGACGGATAAGCGTGCTGATTTTTTCGGGATTGTCGCGGTTCTGTGGGTCAAAGAGTGGGGTTTCGATACGCTCAATTGAGCCGCGCAGGTATTTGATGCCTTCCTGTCCTTTGGCGGCGCTCCATTCGTAGCCCAAAAACTTTTTCATCTCGTTTGTGCCTTGCGGGCTGCGAACTACCAACACCGGGCAGGGTTGAGTATAGGCCAGCACAAAGTAATAAACCTTCTCTCGCTCGACGGCGCGGGCATCGGCGAGGAAGCGTTTATCCAGTTCGGTTTGTTGTTCGGCAGCGCTTTTTTGCCGGAAGGATTTTTGTTTTTTGATATCGAAGATGCGGCGGTATTCTTTAAAAATCTCAGTATCCAGCAATGTCTGGCTTGGGTTCGCTTGCAGTAGCGTCTTGTATTCGTTCAATGCAATGCTGATGTGGTTACAATAGGCTTGCAGTAATTCGGCGTCTGAAAACAAGCTGGTTTTGACAGCTTTGCACGGTTCGTTATCATCGAACAGCGAATCGACCCGGTATCGGTAATGAAGGTGAGGCTCAGGATTGTCATCCTTGCGGCGAAGGAAGAGGGTCACCGTGTTAGTGCCAGTTTTGCCAAATGTGCCGCTGCCCAGTTCTACCATTGCAACAATATCAAAGTATTGCAGTAGAATCTCGCGTGTTTTGGTATAGACGCTTGCGCCGTTGGAAAGAATAGATGATGGTGTAATGATGCCCGCTGTGCCACGCGGGGCGAGCAATTGCCGGGCGCGTTCCACAAAGAAGGCTTCGATAGCGTTGTTAGTCGGGTAACTCTTGGTGTCCACCGTCTTGATGAGCGAGTAGCGGCTGCGCTCCGCTTCGGGCAGAGTTTCCAAAAAACCCTTGACGCTGTACGGCGGATTGGAAACCAGCAAAGAAAACTTCCCTTCAGGAATTTCGGGGTGCTGTGCCAGTGCATCGGCATAGATGATGTTGATATCATCCTGATTGTACATAAACGCCGACACTTTGGCGACTTTGGACAAACGGTATTCTTTCTCAATGCCGTAGAACTGTCCGTAAAAATCGCTCACATCTTGCTCTTGCCGTAATTGACGCAACTGAGAAGCCATCTCGATGAGAAAGTGACCGGCGCCGCAGGCATAGTCTATGACTTTGGGCGGGTTCTGTCCATCGATGAAAACGGTTTCCAGTGGCAGCGAAAGGGTGATAAATCGCGTGACTGGTAGAGGGGTGAAGAATTGTCCCTCGCTCTGCTTGAAGCCCTGGTCGAGAAAGAACTCGAACATATCCCCCAGAAATTGATTCTGTTGATTGCCGTTCAGTTGGATGTCCTGAAGCATCCGCACAATTTTGAGCAGAATCGCCGCGTTCTGGTAGAAAAGTTGCTCGTTGTGAACATCCAAAAACGAAAAATCGTTATTGGTGAAATACTTCTGCTGGCGGAAATACTCGAGAATTTTATCGCGGGTGGCATCGGGGTCATTCTTGAAAAACTTGAATGCATCCCAAATGGTTTGGTTGTCAATGTAGATAACATCTTCTTCCAGAAATTCCCGCATCCCGTCGCGGTACAGGCGTTGCAGTCGGTCAATCAGGTCGAAGCAGGTATCGAAAGCAATCCCGCGCCAGTAAAACTGCAAATCCTTCGGGTGGTGCTTTTCATCCACAATTTTGCAAAGAAACAGATTAACCAGTTTATCGAAGGCATTTTCGCGCCCTGAAACGTTATGTTGTCGCAAAATGGTGGCAAACTCGTGGTATTTAGGCTGAATATCGGTTTCGGTAACGGTTTGCAAATCGGCAACGGTGTATTTTGCCTTGCCAATCTGGTACGGTTGCACATCCGGCTCGAAAATGCCGCGTGTGGCGTAATCGTTTTCGTAGGTGCGTTTCCAGACTACATACAGGTCTTTCACGCTGTCGGCGTCGCGGTAAGTAGGCGGATTTTCCGCCGCTTTGCGTTTGAGAATGTCATCATTGTCTCGCACGGCGATAATGTGGCTGGCATACTTGAGCACGCTATCTTCCAGCCCAGAAGCATACAGACAAAGATACTGCGTACTACGCTCTTGGTGAGCATAAGAAAATAATTGTCCTCCGTCGTTCAGCGTATCCTTCCAAGCATCATCAAATTCATTGCCCCATGTCTTGCATTCGATGATAAGCAATGCTTTGCTATCATTATCGCGGATGAGAATATCCGCGCGTCCGCCACTCGCACCGTGTCCCACCTGCCAGCGTGGTTCGAGTTCAATATATTGGGGTTTGTATCCCTTCTCGAACAGACGGTAAACGCACTCGAAGACCACGAAATTTTCATTCGCTCTGAAATTGCAAGTTTGCCGCTCGTTGATTTTCAAACCCTTATCTTCAGGGTATATCAATTCCTGCTGGTCGAAATCTACCCGCAGGTAAGCGTCAATCACAGAAAACTCTTTGTAAAAGACATTTCCCGTCTGTGAAAAGCCAAGTTGAAGTAGTAACTCTTTGAAGTTGGATGCTGTAATCATCTTTGTTCTATTTTACCGCCTTATCATCCCTAAGTAAGCGTCTAACGTTGAAATCACTAGTGAGCTACTGTCCATTCAGTAGAGAGCGTTGCATAGCCTCTTTAGCTATAGCTACACTCTTAAGCATTGCTTGACCCTATTTCCTGCCATGTTTTCGTATTTCTTGACATTTTGGAGCCTCAGGAGACAGCCAAATTGGACGCATCCAGTAGAGACGCAAGCTATTGCGTCTCTACTTTCTTACATTACGAATTGAACGCATCAAGTGGGCTATACTACGAGGCGTCAAATCTTACCTTCCCACTCAACAACTTTCCCCTGTCACTCCTGTCGAACAATTCGATATCAACAAGCCGCAAGCTTTTTTCCCATCAGGTCTCACTTTTCCATTATGCTGCAATATGTTGTCAAGTTGGGGGATCATGCCTTTTTGAACCGTTTGGCAAGTTTTGTCTTGCTGAAATTCT
>CAYHPG010000070.1:0-4276 GCA_964358625.1 uncultured Gammaproteobacteria bacterium | reverse complement strand
CTCAAAAAACGAAGATACTTGGTGGAGCATGGTAGGGCATTATGATGCCGAATACGATACACTCCCGTGAGTACTCAGGGGCAAGTGGCGCGGAAGCCATACTCTACGCACCGCAACGCCGATGGCAACCTCGTCGTCCGGTACCTGTACTGGAACGACGGGCAGTGGCGCTCGAATGACAACTACCTCAGCAACGACTGGAACGAGACGAACCCGGCGCTCGTGCGCGCAACGCTCTTCATTTCTCTCTCGCTTGCCGTCCGGCATTTGCGGGAGAGTTTTGTTTTTGCAGTTGTCCGCTCCAGCCGCCAAGCATTTTGCCGACAGCATCTATTTTGAGAGAAAGCGCGATATATTTTGAATCATCCAGCGATTTCGTTTCCCACAGCATCATGAGGAGCAGTTTCGTCGTATCCACTTTTCTCATTGCCGCACGGACAAACGGCAGTTTTTCCGGACGCGGGAGAAATTCTGCGGTTGCAACAAATTCGATACTGTCGACAAGGTATGCGTCAACCTTATGACCAAGCGAGTGCCGATGGGTTTTGGGAAGAATGGTATAGTAGCCGTACCATAGAAGATACGCATCCTTCATCTTTTGTAAGAGCGGCAGTAACGGTCGTTGGGGGGGGTACGATTCATAGGATATGAAAAAACAATTTGATTATAGCTATCAGCGTATCATTTCAATGGAGAACTTGCTAGATGCATGGAAGGAATTTGTGCGCGGGAAACGCGACAGGAAAGATGTGCAGGAGTTTTCGTTTGATTTTATGGAGAATATTATTGCCCTGCATCACGATCTTATCGCGAAAATGTACCGACATTCTCCATACGAAGCGTTTGATATCGCCGATCCGAAACCAAGAAATATCCACAAAGCATCGGTGCGCGATCGCGTACTGCACCGCGCGTTATATCGGATGCTGTATCCGTTTTTCGATCGGACGTTTATCGCCGATTCGTACTCGTGTCGACAAGGCAAAGGAACACATAAGGCGATAGAACAATTTCGTAATTTTTCTTATCGAGTGTCGGAGAGGCAAACGAAAACAGTATGGGTACTGCAATGCGATATACGGAAATTTTTCGCCTCGATAGATCAGAGGATTCTTTTACGGATTGTAGAAGAGTATATCGCTGATCAGGATATTATTGCGCTCATTTCTGAAATCCTCGGAAGTTTTTATACGCGAGAGAAGTGGATCGGCCTTCCTCTTGGGAATCTGACGTCGCAGTTATTCGTGAATATCTACATGAATACATTCGATCAATTTGTAAAGCACAAGCTCAAGGCGCATTATTATATTCGCTATGCCGATGATTTTGTTGTGTTGTCGTCGGATCAAGAATGGTTACAGGGCTTGTTGCCCATGATGCAGGAATTTTTGTCGAGCCATCTTCGTTTAGTTATGCATCCGAATAAAATTTTTCTTCGCACCGTTGCTTCTGGCGTTGATTTTCTCGGCTGGGTGCATTTTCTTGATCATAGGGTACTGCGGACGACCACAAAAAGAAGAATGATGCGTCGCATTGTAGAGCATCGAGATAATAATAGCGTGTTGCAGTCTTATCTTGGGCTTTTACAGCATGGGAATGCAAAGATACTGAAACGAACCGTAGAAAGCAGGAGTTATAGCTTGTAACTTGAAAAATAATTTAGTTTGACAGAATAGACTTTTTTGAGTCTTTTTTGTTTTGGTTGACGTGTGCAGGATGGTGGGGTATAATTGTATTGTAGTGGGTAAATGTGGATAAAAGTGGGGATAAGTAGGTGAGAATTGTGGATGACTGTTTTTATCCTAGACTAAGTCTGGAACAAAACAACAAAACAGACTTAGTCTAGGACAATAATCTCTATGTTTTTAGGGGAATACCAACATACGGTTGACGAGAAAGGAAGGATGGCTGTTCCAGTAAAATTCCGGCATGATGTGGCGGACGGGGCTGTTGTTACGCGCGGCATTGATACGTGCCTTTTTTTATTGCCTAAAGCGGAGTGGGAGAAGCTCGCAGGAAAGATTGCCAGCCTTCCGTTGTCACAGGCAAACAGTCGTGCGTTTTCTCGACTTATGTTGGCGGGCGCTATGGACGTCGAGCTTGATGCACAGGGGCGAGTGATTATTCCTGACTATCTTCGCGAGTATGCAGGAGTGAAAAAACAAGTGGTGGTTGCAGGACTGTATAACCGTATTGAAATTTGGGATGCAGCAATATGGAAGAAATACAAAGCAACCACGGAGAAGGGAAGTGATAAGATTGCGGAGCAGCTAGGGGCGCTTGGCGTGTGATACACATTCCCGTTCTTTTAGAAGAAGTGATGAAGTTTTTTGAACCGTTTTCTGGTGGAACGTTCATTGATGCGACGGTGGGGTATGGCGGGCATACGTTTGCGATTTTAGAACGGATCTCGGGAAGCCGGGTGCTCGGCATTGATGCTGATGCGTCGGCGCTTGCGTTTTGTGAAGAAGAACGCAAACGGCGCGGTATCAGTGAAGATCGGTGCATACTTGCGCAAGGAAATTTTCGAACACTTGATGCTCTTGTCGCGACGAATGGTTTTGCAGGAGCGAACGGAATCCTTTTCGATTTTGGTGTATCGTCGGGCGAGCTTGATACAGCACAGCGCGGTTTTTCTTTCATGAAAGAAGGAGTTCTCGATATGCGTTTTGATCAGCGCAGCGGAACGACAGCACTCGACATCGTAAATCAGTGGCCCGAGGATGCGCTCATAACACTGTTGCATGATTACGGCGAAGAACGACAGGCACGACGCATTGCATCGGCGATCGTCATCGAACGAAAACGACAGACGATCACCACCACAACCGCACTTGCCGATATCATCGCGCGTTTGCCCGGCATGCGACAGGGGAGGATCCACCCTGCAACACGAACTTTTCAGGCGCTGCGCATTGTCGTGAATGATGAACTGGGATCTATCCGTGAAGTTCTACCAAAAGCGCTTGGAACTTTGCAGACGAAAGGGCGCATGGTCACGATCGCTTTTCATTCGCTCGAAGATCGTATCGTAAAAGAATTTGCAAAAGATGTGGCGCGCGTTAAAAAGAGTGCGCGTATACTCACAAAACACGTGCTGCAAGCATCGCGTGAAGAGGAAAAAAGTAATCCTCGAAGCCGGAGCGCAAAATTACGTGCATTAGAAAAAATATAAAAATAAAAAACATGCCTCGCTTTTTCATATCACGATATCGTCGTGCTCCTCGAGCACTTTCTATGCGTTATCCACTCCATCTTTCTCCGATGATCGTTTGTAGCGTTGCTTTTGCGGCGCTTTGCCTTTTGTATGTATGGCAAGTGACCGCAATGTCCATGCAGAATTATGCGAAAAATCAATTAACGCAAGAGCGTACGACTCTTGCTCGAGAGACACAGCGCACGCGTCTCCAAACGCTTGAACATCAATCACTCGCGCGTGTAGAGGAGCGTCTACAGGAATTGCAACTTGTTCGCGCGACAAACGTTGAGTATGTGACACGAGAAGATTTGCGAATGACGCTAAGTCAACGGTAGTAGTTTCTTTTATGAGATTATTACGGATCGACCGCGGACGAGAGGACCAGTCGAAAAAACGGATGCGCCTGGTCTTTTTTTGTTTTTGTCTTTTTGGCGGGGCCGTTGTTTTGCGATTATTTCAGTTGCAGGTCGTGAACCATGGGGTATGGGTAGCGCGTGCAGCAGCACAACAGGAACGCGAGCAATCACTCTTTCCGGCGCGTGGAAATATTTTTATGCAGGATAGTTCTTCTCCGGATGGCATGTATCCGTTAGCGATCAATCGTCCACAATTTTTTTTCTATGCAACCCCGAAAGACGTAAAAGATCCAGCGCGTACTGCACGACTCATTGCGCCACTTTTACGATTGTCGGAAGAACAGGTATTGCAAAAACTTATAAAGTCGAACGATCCATGGGAATCACTCCAGCACCACGTGGATGAAGAGACCGCAAATAATATTTTTGCGCTTGCATTATCGGGTATTCATACATTACCCGAACCAGCGCGATATTATCCAGAGAAGAATATCGCAAGTCATATTCTTGGGTTCGTTCGTTTTGAAGGAGATAGCGGTGTTGGTCAATATGGGCTTGAAGGATATTTTAATACATTGCTTGCCGGAAAAGAGGGATACATGCGTTCAATCCGTGATGCGCGTGGCGAAGCGGTCGGTACTTTTGGTGGGGTAACGGAACCTGCAGAGAATGGTGCGGATATCGTTTTAACACTGGATCGGAATGTGCAATTTTTTACATG
>CAYHPG010000069.1:0-4374 GCA_964358625.1 uncultured Gammaproteobacteria bacterium | reverse complement strand
CGTCAAACAAACCAATATTCCTTTCAAGATATTTCCCTAAACTATGCCATAAATTGTATGGGGGTGAAGCAAAAACAAACGACTCCGGATGGCTATTCCTGTATGCCGAAAGACTAGAAAATGACCTCACGTTTTCAGCATCTTTATGAGCATTGATAATAACGACATGTTTTCCGTTGACACTGATCTCGATGCCGGGAATAAGAATAATTCCGTGCTTTTTCGCAATTCCTTGCTTTTTTGAAACGTCGTATACCTTTTCATGGAGTATAATCGCAAGAACCTGAAAGCCGAGCCTTGCCGCCTCAACAATACCCTCCTCTATGGAATAGGGAACCTTGTCGCGCGGATCATCGCTTGTATGAAAATGGAGGTTTGCTTTTAGTTTCATAGACACATTGTATTCTATTTTTTATTTTTATCAATGGAAAAAGAAAAGCCCGCGATTACTCCGCGGGCCAATATTTTTTTGCGATCACAAAACACATCACAACAACCCCTGCGGCAAGATTTAGGAGAGAGCCGTATGCCATCACCATGCTCATCCACTCAAGCGGGATAAACAAATTCGTGGGAGAAATCTTTACGAAAAAGTACTGGAATCCATTCTTCAGGATCGGTTCGATATAATAGTAGTTCGCAACGATACAGAAGATCATAGCGATGTGCGATGCCTACCGGAGTTTTCCGACCGTATGCCGAAATTTTAGTCGAACTACATTTCGCTTGTTTAGGCCAAGTAAAAACAAATTAATAATGCTGAATATCACCTCACTCGGAATCGCAAGTCCTATGTAGCCCGTGATGACATTGATGCCATGGACCCAAAAAAGATTTCCGGCAACCGCAAGAAGAAACAATCAATCGCGCAACGGATCAAGAGCGGCGCCAAGCTCCGAGTATTGATTGAGACGCCCTGCGAGCATGCCATTGAACAGACCGGAAAACGCCACCACGCAAATGGCAACGGTGATCATAGAACGATCACCGGCAAGAAATGCTTTGACGTATAGCGCGACCCCAATGATTCCTATACTATAACTGTCACGACATTTGGAGGCGGTAAGAACTCTTTTCCTGTATTCTTCCATCTTTAATCACATCAAATATATTTTGTAAGAACGTAAAATAGTACGTACTCTTTAGTGCTATTTGTCAATATCTCGGGCGCTTGCTTTTTTCTTTTCTTGATAATCACGTGCTATAATGCTATTATAATAAAATTATTTTTATATGTCGCTCATGAAACATTTTGCAAAAAATATTGTCATCATTGTTTTAATCTTTTTATTTGTGTCGCTGATGTTCTCTGGAATTGAGAGCGGAAAAAAAGAAGAGCAGCAAGCAACGCTTTCTGACCTTGCGCTTAGAATAAATGAAGACAAAGTAAAACACATCATCATCACCGAAAATAATCTCGAGGTGCAGTTGACCGACAACAGCGTACTGAAAATACGGAAAGAATCCGAATCATCGCTCACCGAAACGCTCCGTAATTTTGGGGTGCCAGAGGACAAGGTTCGCGGCGTGCCTATTGAGGTCAAGGACCAGTCTGGGGTGTGGTTTTATGTCGGCACTCTGCTTCCTTTTCTGCTGCCATTTTTATTGATCGGTGTATTTTTATGGTACATGCTAAAGCAGGCGCAAAAAGGGAACACACAGGCGTTTTCATTTGTTAAATCAAAGGCGCGCGTTGCGTCCCAAAAAGAAAAAATAACATTCAGTGATGTAGCTGGATTAAAGGAAGCAAAAATAGAGCTCCTTGAGATCGTTGAGTTTTTAAAAAGTCCGAAAAAATTTCTTGATATCGGCGCAAAGATCCCGCGTGGCGTCCTGTTGATGGGCCCCCCGGGAACCGGCAAAACACTGCTTGCGCGAGCCGTTGCTGGCGAGGCAAGTGTTCCGTTCTTTCTGATCTCCGGGTCGGAGTTTGTCGAGATGTTTGTGGGCGTAGGCGCATCGCGGGTGCGCGATCTTTTTACGAACGCAAAGAAAAGCGCTCCCTGTATCGTCTTTATTGATGAAATCGATGCCGTCGGCAGACAGCGCGGAGCGGGACTCGGTGGCGGCAACGACGAACGCGAGCAAACGCTGAATCAGATCCTCGTTGAAATGGATGGATTTGATCGCGACACCAACGTCATTGTTATGACCGCGACAAACCGCCCCGATGTTCTTGATCCCGCGCTGCTTCGCCCCGGTAGATTCGACAGAAAAGTGATCTTAGACCTTCCCGATGTAAGCGATCGCTTTGATATTATAACGATCCACATGCGGAACAAACCGGCAGAAAGCGGCATTGATCTAAAATTGATCGCGCAACGCACACCGGGATTCACCGGGGCCGATATTGCAAACCTCGTGAACGAAGCAGCCATTCTTGCGGCGCGCAGAGGCAAAAAGAGAATCTCCCAAACCGAACTCATTGAATCAATCGAAAAAGTGATGCTTGGTCCTGAGCGCAAGAGCAAACTGCTCTCGGTCAAAGAAAAAGAAATCGCCGCCTATCATGAGGCCGGGCACGCGGTCGCCGCTCACATCTTACCCGAAGCGGATCCCGTACACAAAATTTCTGTTGTAGCGCGCGGCATGGCGGCAGGGTACACCCTCAAACTTCCAGAAACGGAGCGAAGATTTTATTCGCGAAAATACTTCCTTGCCGAAGTATCGGTGGCGCTCGGCGGATTCAGCGCCGAACAATTGATCTTCGGCGATATTACCACTGGAGCATCCAATGATCTTGAAAAGGCGACGGAACTCGTGCGTAGTCTTGTGATGCGATACGGTATGTCAAAAAAACTCGGCCCCATGGTATTCGGGGAACGGGAAGAACTCGTATTTCTCGGCCGGGAAATTTCGGAACGCAGAACATTTTCCGAAGAAGTTGCGTCAAAAATAGACCGTGAGATCGAAGACATTATCCATGAGGCGCACCGCAAGACGCAACAACTATTGAAGGCGCATCGGAAAAAATTGGATGTCATCGCAAAAGTACTCATAGAAAAAGAAACGATCGAAAAAGAGGAGTTTGAGACGCTTATGGCAGCAGCGTAACTACAGGCAGTACTATTCTTCTATCCTATACTATCTTGTGAAACAGGAACTTTGTGTATGGACAAGATCATTTCATAGCGCTAGTGCCATGAAAGTCTCAGGCGAGCCATTGTCTTTTTAAGACCTTTGCGGAGAGCAGTTGGCACGGTTCCGCCAAAGAGTGGACAACTGCTCGAGCAAGAGTGCGCCGAGTCGCTGGACGAGGCGACACGTGTCTTAAAAAGAGCAATGACGAGCAGGATTGCTTTTTTTTGTTGTCTATAGTAGTGTAAGCGCAGAAAAAATCGCACATTCATAATCCAATATCGAAAGGACACCCAATGCCGCTACAGAAAATGCGGATGATCGTTTTCGATTTTGACGGTGTCATTCTGGATTCCGTCAACCCGCTCTTCTCACACCTTGATGGCCTGCGCAGATCACTGCACGCGCTCGGAAGGGAATTTCCCGACGACGCGTTCTTCCGCATGGAGTGGGGAAAAGGAACGACAGATTTTTTGAACCGTTCGTTCGAGGAAAAACTGAGAAATGCCTTGCTTGCCATCATCCGCTACGAAGAAGAACATCTTGCGCAGAGCCCGCGATACTGCTCGCTGGCGCCAACCCTTGCCATTGACACGCTCCGCAATAGCGGCATTGCCACCGGCATCCTCACCAACCGCTCGTTCAATTCTCTGTTCAAGCACACAAAAAAAAGCGGATTTTTCGCCGACAGATTCGATATCATTGTAAGCATCGGAAGCGAATTGGTCGTTATACCGGAGCGCCGGTACGCTATTACCCCACACCATAAGCCGGACGGCCGCTCGTTCGATCCCATCATTGCACACGCCGCATCGCGTGGTATAGATAAAAACGAAATTCTTTTTGTGGGAGACGCCCACGCAGACCTTTGCGCCGCGCGCAGCGCCGGCATTCGCTTTGTCGGTGTACTCACCGGCGTTCTGAACAAAAGAGAATATTGGCGCGAGCTCGGGCTCTCGGATAAGGACATTATCAACTCCATCGACGACTTGCCGAAATTGCTCGGAATAGACCACCAAACAAAATAGTCCGGGAGAAAAAATGGGCATCAGCAGAATGACGATCCTTGAGATATTCACCAACCCCGGCGATCTTGTTGTCACCGTCGGTAAACAGAAAAACAACAAATTCGCTCTTGCGGTAAGTCGTGGCCCCGGCCACAACTATAAGCCGCTACTGTCATGCGGCGCGATCTTCGGATCACGACAGGGGACGATTGATGCCGTAAAGGAACTTCTCGAATTTGTCATTGAAGAGGGCAAAGAGATACTGGAAGATCGCTCAAGTCCCATTGCG
>CAYHPG010000068.1:0-4461 GCA_964358625.1 uncultured Gammaproteobacteria bacterium | reverse complement strand
TTTTTAGCGACCTATTATTTCAGCAATCGCTATTGCCGGAAGAGTAACAATATCCGGAAGAATTTGAAAACGAAGATCTTGGACGAAGAGGATGATGAGTACGGCGATAAAGAACCAGTCGCGGAGAAGGATTACAATGCTGAATGCTGAATGCTGAATGCTGAAATAATAGGTCGCTAAAAAAAGAAGTCCGGTCGCACATTCAACCAACGGATACTGCAATGCAATGCCAGCACGGCACGACCGGCATTTTCCGCAAAACGCCACATACGAAAAAAGCGGAACAAGTTCAAACCATCGCAATGTATTTTGACAGGCAACACATTTCGACCGCCCGCGAATCGACTGCCCTTTCGGAATCCGAAGAATGAGGACGTTCAAAAAACTGCCGATCGCGAGGCCGAAAAAAAAGATAAGAAGAAAAAACATGCACTAAGTATACAACAAAGGGCACCTTTGTGCTACAAAGGTGCCCTTTGTTTTTAAAACAAAGAACGGCTCGATTGACTCGAGCCGTTCTTTTTCTATAACAGAATTATGGACAAGTCGCCCCGGACTTCATTCCATCTTGCGTTGCGCAATTGAGTCCTGCAGCAAGATCACCACTCTTTCCTTCAAGCGAAAACTGAATCGTATAACGGGTATCACTATCCGTTCCTGAATACTTATAATTACAATCTTTTGTCACAGTGCCACCACATATAGTCGTTGCGTTAGGACTGTTTGGATCTTTCGGCACTTTTCCCATAAAGGTTGTTGCGCCAGATGCCTGACAATCCGTAGCTGCGGATTTAAATCCTGATGCGGTTGTTCCGCCGCAAAGAATAAGGTTTGTGCCAACGCCAAGGGGTAAATCGGCGCCGGTTGGATACTTCTGTCCTTGGTCTGCGAAATACAATTCAAGCGCTGTTTGCGCTTGCTTTATGTCGGAAATACGCTTCGCGTCACGTGCCTTTGCGCGTGCCGAAGTGAGCGCGACGACCGCCAATGTCGAAAGCAATCCAATGATTGCGATAACAACGAGAAGTTCAATTAAAGTAAATCCCTTTTGTTTACTATGCATAGTGAGATACTTAAGTATTAAAAATATTTTTTTATGTCAAATTGTGAATCGTTATATTTCGTTTGCTAAATTATACATAGGAAGAATGATCGCAGACACCATACCACCAACTGCCAAACCCATAAGCACCATAATCATCGGCTCTATTAAAGATACCATGTTCGTGACAAGGTTGTCAATTTCTCTGCTGTAAAATGTGGATAACCGTGCCAGGATATCTTCAAGCTTCCCGGTGCGTTCCCCTGTTGCAAGCATTTCCGACGCCATTGCGGGGAAAACTTTACTTTTTTGGAAAATATCCGTCAGTGGATGCCCATCCTTCACGGCTTTTGCCGTATCAAGCACAAGCGCTTTAAAGACGGTATTACCCACAACCTCCGCGACAATCGCGAGACTTGTTGCGAGCGGCACGCCGCCCACCATGAGTGTTGAAAGACTGCGACAAAAACGCACGAGGTAAATACGAGAAAAAAGCGTTCCGAAAATAGGAATCTTTAATTTGAACGCATCCCAAATCCCTCGACCAAACGGCGTCGCAATAAATCGAAAAAATCCAATGCCCCCGCCAACGACAAGCGCAATCACGAGCCACCAATAGTGCACGAAAAAACCAGACGTGGCGATGAGAAGTTTTGTGGTCCATGGAAGTGTTGCGCCGGATTCAGAAATGACCGCAGTGAGTTTCGGAATGACAAACGTCATCATGATAAACCCGACGACCAGAAGCCCGGACATGATAAATGCGGGATACATCATCGCTCCGCGAATTTTTGAAATGAGATCGTAATCTTTTTCCTGCTGATCTGCCAGATAGTTCAACACTTCATCCAACCGCCCCGAGGTTTCACCAGAGCGCACCATTTGCACAAAAAAGTTGGAAAAAATTTTCGGATGACGAGCAAGCGCCAATGACAACCGCGCGCCACCCTCCACGTCACGCGCCGCTTCGGCAAGCACATCGCGCATCATGGGGTTCGTCGCTTGGTTCGCAAGCGTCTTTAATGCTTGGACAATCGGGAGATTCGCCGACACCATGACCGAAAGCTGCCGCGACCAAATGGTAATTTCTTTGACTGATACGCTTGATAAGAAGGTAATATTAAACGTCAAAAAAGATCGCCGGTGTTTGCTAATGGTAATGTCTTCAAACCCGCGTTCTTCGACAAGTCCACGCGCCATAGCTTCGTGCGCAGCTTCTACTGTTCCTTCAATTATTTTCCCCTCTGGTTTTTTTGCTTTAAAATCAAATAACATAATTATTCCTGTGTTGCGCGGAAGACTTCTTCCACCGTCGTGCCGCCTTCGAGCGCCTTAAACAATCCATCTTGCCGCATGGTGAGTGTTCCCGCATCAATCAATTTCTGATTTAATTCATTAAATTTATGCTCTGCAATCGACGTTTCCAAATCACGCGTAATCTCCAGAACCTCTGCAATCGTCGTTCTCCCTTTATACCCTGTTTGCCCGCATCGAGGACATCCTTTCCCACGGAAAAACAAAAGGGGCTTAGGATTTGCAAGATCAACTTTAAAAGGAAAAGCACTTTCAGGAATTTTTTTCAAATCATCGCGCACGCGTTTTTCAAGGTCTGACGGCATCTCCACGCGATCCTTACAATATTCACAGATCGTGCGCACGAGTCGTTGTGCCATCACAAGATTTAATGTTGATGCAAGAAGGAACGGCTCCAATTTCATATCAATCAAACGCGGAATGGCACCAAATGCATTGCGCGTATGGAGTGTTGAAAACACCAAGTGCCCGGTAAGCCCTGCGTGCACTGCGAGTTCGCCCGTTTCGGTGTCACGAATTTCACCGACCATAATAATATTCGGATCTTGACGAAGAAGCGCGCGAAGGCCGGCCGCAAACGTAAATCCAATCTCCGAACGCACCTGCGATTGATTCACCCCCGGAAGGTAATACTCGATTGGATCTTCCAGTGTCGAGATATTCACGGTTTCCTCATTACGCATCGCAAGCACGGAATACAATGTCGTCGTTTTTCCCGAACCTGTTGGGCCGGTGATCAAAAAAAGTCCGTGCGGCTTTCTGATGTTGCGTTCAATAATCGTAATATATCGATCACGAAAACCCAGCTTTACCAATGTCGGAAGAGACCCCGATGTATCAAGAATACGCATCACAACCTTCTCTTGATCCAAAAGCGGGAGCGTCGAAATACGAAAGTCAATCATGTTTTTCCCGATCGTCATTTTTATACGGCCGTCTTGTGGAATACGTGTTTCATCAAGCTTTAAATTCGCAAGCACCTTGATGCGAGAGACGATCGCTTGATGCAGGTAGAGCGGCAAACTAATTGCAGTTTTCAAAAGCCCGTCAACGCGATAACGAATTTTTGATTCTTTCGTTGTTGGCTCAATATGAATATCCGACGCTTTGTTTTCTACCGCATGGCGCACAATCAAAGTCACCATCTGTGATATGGGTGCGCTCTTAATAACTTCTTCAATCGGACCTGCGAGTTCTTTTTCCTGTGCGTCTTTCTTTTCGCCAAATTCTTCTTTTGCCACATCCAGCACTTCTTGCACTTCTTCGCCAAGCACCTGATATTTTTTCAAAAGTCCTTGCAGATGCTCCGGCGCAATCGTAAAATATCTCGTTCTCCACCCTTTCCCTTTCGCAAGAAAATCCACCGCCTCAATGGCATGGAGATTTGTCGGGTCTCCTAATGCAACGTGTAATGCATTATCTGCGCGCGCAAACGCAACGAGTTGGTAATTCCGCGCCACTTCTTCTGGAATAATCCGAAGCACTTCCGCCTCAACGGTTTGGATTGAAGGGTCAATCGGGGGAAATGGCGAAACAGGTGTTGGCATGATTTATTGTGTAAACGGTTCAAAGGGATTTGCATTGCCCTTCGTTCCTACTTCAATTGTCGCTCCTCCTTGGCGAAGTTCTTGAAAACGCGGATTTGAAAAAAGATCTGTGGTCACTTTCTTCTCTTTTGGTTTTGCGATACCATTTGCATCGTCAAGAGTACGCGTGGGTTGCCGCGACCACCAGAGCAATCCAATCGTCGCGCCAACAAGCACAACGATGATAACGACATTTTTGATAGTATTTTTATTACCCATAGATCACTCGCGATAATATGCCTGCACGTTAATGGTATACGACTGCAACCCACGAGAAAACACGAAGTTCTGAACATCCAAAATGCGCCCGCTCTTTTCAATCGCTTCAAGAAACCGCTTCAACGTCGCATAATCGCCGCCGGTAACCGTCACCACAAGATCAATGGACTTGACTCCCTTGGGAAGCGATTTATCGCCATCCCCTCTGCCTTCTTCTAGCGCAACATCCTTTAAAAGGATGCCTGTTTCACTCGCAAGCGATTCCAGTTGCAAAATGAGATTTGGCACATCGCGCCCGAT
>CAYHPG010000067.1:0-4864 GCA_964358625.1 uncultured Gammaproteobacteria bacterium | reverse complement strand
GGATTAACCTTTTTGTTTTTTATTTGTTCGTGGCCATTTCGTTTTTTAAGTCGCATACTCTGGGCACTCGGAGGGCGCAGCATCATCTTGCAACTCGTTCGCATCATACATGCAATATATTTGCAAAAAACATTCGCATCGCGACCGATCGTTGTTCTTTTTGTTTTTCTGTTAACAATCACTGTTGTATATAATTTCTTTCGCCCTACGATCACCTCTCGCGCAACAACACAAGAAGGAATGGACGTCATTTCTGCGACATCCCCCCTTCGCGTATTACCGGATGATCCCTTCGCGCAGTTTATTGAAAGCCCATCCATCCTTCCCGGTGAAGAAGAAAACACGCTGTCCATTCCTACGATTGCGGGCGGCAACGCACTCTTGGCGCCGACCATCAATACGACGCGCCTTGAAAACCGTCTTCGTGAAGAGCCAGAACAATATATTGTTCTCGAGGGTGATACGCTTTCTGATATTGCGGGACAATTTGGTATCAGCATCTCAACCATTCTCTGGGAAAACAAGCTCACGCTCCGTTCTATCATCCGTCCGGGAATGGAGCTTACTATTTTGCCCGTGAGTGGTCTATCGCATATTGTACAACGTCGAGAAACTATCGCGAGTATTGCAAAACGCTATAAAGTAGAAGAGCAAACCATACTCGACTTCAATGAAATCGGCGAAGGAGGAATAGTCGTAGTGGGGAAAAAACTCATCATCCCCGAAGGAGAACAGCCAGTCATGATTGCGACACCATCGCGCCCTCCAACATCCGTAACGCGCCCCCCTCGTATCACCGCACCATCAGGAATCACGCCAAGTGGTATACGCCTTCTTGTTCCGGTGGTATATAAACGCATTAGCCAATGGTTCACCTATCGCCACTCCGGTATTGATATGGCCGGTACGTATGGAACGCCGGTCAAAGCGGCTCGCGACGGCGTCGTTGTGCAATCGGGATGGGGAACGGGCTATGGTCTCTATGTGCTCATTGATCATGGTGAAGGGCTCATGACGCGCTATGCACACAATTCAAAAAATCTCGTAAGCCGTGGTGAGTCTGTCGCGCAAAATCAAACAATCGCGCTTTTGGGGTCCACCGGACGCTCCACCGGACCGCACGTGCATTTTGAAACCATCGTCAACGGACGCTTCGTGAACCCACTTCGCTATATCAATTTGAGCCTGTAGAAAAATGACCATGCGGGTCATTGCATCCCTCCGCTTCGGCGTCTTTTCGGCTGCAATCGTCTTCTCGATGCTCGGAAGACCTCTGGTATTCCTCGCATCTGCGAAGACGATTTCGCTCGAAAATCCGCGCGAACGGGAGAGCGCTCATTTTTCTACAGGCTCAAAGTGTAACGCGCTCACGAAACCGATACTGAAGCGCCTCGGCAACATGCGGCACATCAATCGTGTCGCTTTTTGCTATGTCGGCAATTGTCTGTGCAACCTTCAAGACGCGAAAATAGACGCGGCCAGAAAGATGAAATTTCTCTACAGCGTTTCGAAGAACCATTTTCCCCTGTGCCGTGATCGCGAGCGATCGCCGAACATAGTCGCTCGGCATTGCGGCATTTGTCTTCCATGAAGCTCCCGCAAAGCGCTGTCGTTGTCGTTCGCGCGCCGCATGCACGATCGCGCGCAGCACCGATGATGCATCGCCGCCGTCCCCTTCCAACTTTTCTACCGGCAGACGGGGAACCGTCATGTGCAAATCAATCCGATCAAGCAGCGGCCCCGACACTTTGTTGTGATACCGCGTAAGCAACCCCGGCGCGCATGTGCACGCATGCACCGGGTCGCCAAGATAGCCGCACGGGCATGGATTTTGCGCTGCGACAAGAAGAAAGCGAGAAGGAAATGTCACGTGATCTTGCGCGCGCGCGATCGTCACTTGCCCCAACTCAAGCGGCTGTCGCAGACTTTCTAAAACAGACCGTGGAAATTCAGGAAACTCATCAAGAAAAAGCACGCCGTGATGCGCAAGACTCACTTCACCCGGACGAGGATTCGCTCCTCCCCCCACGAGTGCCACAAGCGATGCAGAATGATGCGGATCGCGGAACGGACGCTCTTGTAACCACGGTTGATTGTTGGAGAGTAGCCCGGCGACGCTCCACACGCGCGTTACGTCAATCATTTCATCATGGGAAAGCGGCGGCATAATACCGGGGAGCGCTCGTGCCAACATCGTCTTTCCTGATCCCGGAGGGCCGCTCATGAGTATATTATGGTTGCCCGCGGCAGCAATCATGAGTGCGCGTTTTGCCTGTTCGTTTCCGACAATGTTTGCGCAATCAACGAGAGGCGCTGCGCCAGGATCGCCGAAAGAAAATAATTCTGTATCGGCAACAAGCGGAGCATCGCCAACCACATGCTCCATAAACGCGCGCAGCGTAGGAACGGGAATGACGGTAAGCTCTTGCAATAAACGGACTTCGCGTACGTTCCCCAGTGGACAATAGATGGTGCGCTTCTGGAGCGTTCTCCCGGATGACGCGATCGCAAGCGCTCCATCGACATCACGCACATCGCCGGAAAGCGCAAGTTCGCCAACGACAAGCGCATCGGAAAGTCCGCCCTGTTCACGCACGCGTCCTCGAAATTCGTCGCTGGCAAGAAGAATGGCGATGGCAATCGGCAAATCATACCCTGCTCCTTCTTTGCGTACGCTTGCAGGCGCGAGATTCACCGTCACTTTCATACGCGGAAATACATACCCGCTATTTTTTATCGCAATGCGGATACGCTCCCGCGCTTCTTTTACTGCCATATCTGGCAATCCAACAATCGTAAACGATGGGAGTCCGTTCGCGGTGTCTGCTTCAACCGTAACGAGCGCGCCCTCTAATCCTACGACTGACGCGGTGTAAACCTTTTGTGCCATAATAATAAAAAAATACCAACAACGATCGCACTATCAGCAAAATTAAAAAGCAATCCTCCTGGAAGTGCGAACGTATCGTGCACTGCGCCAAATCGTAGACGATCCATACTATTACTTATTCCTCCTCCAAGGAGCAATGCATAACAAACAATTTCCATGCGATCTCCGCGTCGTATACTTTGTACGCAAAGTATACTAAGAAAAAAAAGAACGACAATAAGAATAATGAGGAGAAGCGTGTTCGAGAACGGAATACTAAAAGCGATACCGCTATTTTCTGTCAAACGAAAAAACGTCCCGGTTATTTCAGGGTACGTTTGAACAACGAACTTCACAGCTTGGTCAAGCACCAGTGTGCTCAAAAAAAATAAACAAAAAAAAATCACGGACGTGCGGTCAGTTCTTCTTTGCATGCAACGCATGCGCCTGATTCCGGTCGCGCAAGTAATCGTCGTTCATCAATTGGTTTCGCACAATAACGACAAATACCATACGTTCCTTTTTCAATACGCACGAGCGCCCCACGAACATCTTTTAAACTCTCTTCAATTTTCCGCTGGAGCGATAACGAGTCAGAAAAAGTTGCAACCTCTGCTGCGTTCTCATCATCCTTTGCTCCGTATTGAGGAAAATGAATTTTTTTGCTGTCACCGTCCTCCGCATCATCCTTTCCAGAAATCGACGCGAACTCTGCAAGAAGACGCTGCTCATCTGCCGTAAGTTTTTTCTTTAATTGTTCTAAAGTAGTGTTGTCCATATATTAAAGTATCCGCCTCTCAGTCTGTCGCATACCTTCGCCCTTCGGGCTTCGGCGCCAGCAGGCACACAGCTCGGCGGATTGTAACTCCCAACAAAATTTACTTTGTAAATTTTGGGCGAGTTACAAAAAAAATGGCATCATTGCCAAATGGAAGTATAGTATATCGTGTTGAAAAAAGAAAGCAAGAGCATACACGCGCACCCCTAAAAACAATGAGAGGCGCGGCCAATGCCGCGCTTCAATATACAAAGTTGTTTTGAGCGCTTATGACCGCGCCTACAGGACCTCTCGCCACTCTCGTCTCGCCTTGCGGCAAGTCAAAAGATGGGTGTTGAGAGTTCCTCGAAGACGCTTCGGTCCGACTGTGGAAGCAAGCGGCTCTACCATTCTTCTGGATGACGCCTGTACTTCTTGCGGAAGCACGGGTGTCCCCGATTACTCATGGTCTATCATTTTGTTTTTGTTTCGTTTGAAAAACCCTAAGTAATGAACAGGGATAAGTCGGTTTACCCCTATTACGAATAGTAGAACTAGCGCAATTATACCAAGGAGCTACATACTTGTCAACCCTGTTGTCCACATAAAACAAAACATGGGCACCGTGTAACACAAGATGCCCATGGTGTTTATAATTTTTTAGATCTGCTCGTATTCAGGAAGAAGAATTCTTGTCGGCGGCGTTGCATGTATTGCTTCCTGATAACACCTCTCGGTCGTTCGCACAATCGTTTCCCAGTGGTACATGCGGCGTACACGTAAACGAGCGCGCTCTCCTGCGCGTCGCACGCACTCCGGATGACGGAGAAGAAAATCCAGCTTGTGCACAAGGTCGTCTACTGATCCCGTACGGAATGTATAACCAACGCCATCAATGACTTCACGATTTTCTGGAATGCTTGATGTGAGTACTCCTTGTCCATATTGCATCGCCTCAAGAAGTGCAATCGATAATCCTTCGGAGTGCGACGGATGGACAAAGCAATACGCGTTGCCATACAATGTTGCAAGTGTTTCTCCAATTTGATTCCCTAAAAAAAGAATGTTTGGATTCCCTTTTGCAAGTGTATACAATTTTTGTACATAGCGATCCGTGTATGTTCCGTCACCAACGATGACCAATTTTTTCTTCGTCAAAATTCTTTGATATGCGCTAATGAGCTCGTGAATACCTTTATGAGGAATAAGACGAGCGACCGCAAGAATATATCCATTCG
>CAYHPG010000066.1:0-4900 GCA_964358625.1 uncultured Gammaproteobacteria bacterium | reverse complement strand
AAGACGCGTCCAGAATAATGAGAAGAATGAGAATAAATGGACCGGAGCGTTCGAAATGTACTTTCCATTCTTCATAACGATCAGAGAAGAACGAGAGGATAATACGCGACCCATCAAGCGGCGGAATGGGAATCAAATTAAAAAATCCAAGGAGAAGATTAATCATGAGAAATAAACCAAAAAATTGTATAAGAAAATGATCGGATGGAAATGGTACTTGCGCGAGCGCACGAAGTGCTGCTGCGGCAATAATACTCTGGATGAAGTTCATGACTGGACCGGCAAGCGGAATAAGGAGGTTCCCCCCAAAGCGTGTGCGAAGTCCATACGGGTTATACGGCACGGGCTTTGCCCAACCAAATCCACTCACCAAAAGCAACGAAAAACCAACGACATCAAGATGGGCAAATGGATTCAACGAAAGCCGATGATCGTGCTTCGCGGTATCATCCCCCAAAAGCGTCGCCATGGCTGCATGCGAAAATTCATGCAGCGTAAAAGCAATGATCGCAGCGATTATTGCCGAAACAAAAAGCAATGGATTACTTAAGAGGAGTTGGATGAGCATAGATCAGGACGGAGGCAAAAGTGTCGACGGAGGGAGCGGAACTGCAGAGGGTGTTGCCGGCGGAATCGACGATTGCGGTGGTGGTTCTGACAATACCGATGGAACCGCCACCGAAACAACCGGATCAAGCGGCACGTCTACCGCAATAATCGCTTTCTTCTTAGCAACGGTAAGCGATTCACCGCGGTAGAGATGGTGGTATTTTTTCCCGATGTCAAGAGCGCGGCTGGGGAATTGGTACTGCTGCTTCGTAACCTTCAATTGATAATTCCCCGGTTCCGGAAGGAAGGTAAAACGTCCTTGATAATCGGAAAGACGAGTTTTAATGACCCGTTGATACTGCGGATCAATAATGCTTACCATAGCAAGAGGAACGGGCTGTAACGTCATGGCATCAAAAATCGTTCCCCATGATTTGAGCTTTTTCGGGGAAAGAATCGTTTGGTATGCGGCAAACCCCACGTAGACAAGAAGGGTCAACAGGTTGTATCGCGTCTGGCTGAATGCATACAGAACAATACTCACACACGTTCCTGCGACGAGGAGCGGAAGCGATGCTTTGCTCGCGATACGGCGGACACGATCAAAATTCGTGCGAAGCGATGCAGTGCGTGGCAATGTCGTATTCTCCGGATCAATCGGGATATTGACATGCATTGTTTGTCCTTCGGTTGTGACAATAATAGGTTCACCATGATACACATCGAGAAGATCAGCATCACCCTTTCCCTCAACAATCTTTGAGGGGAACGCGAAAGGAGTTTTTTGTACTTCAAGGCGGTATTGCCCCGGCTTCACGAGGAATTCAAAACGGCCTTCTTTGTCTGTGACTTGGGTTGCGAGTAATTGTGAAGAAGTAACGTCAAACAAACGAAGGATTGCTAAACCAATCGGCTCTTTGGTGATCGCATCATACACCATACCCCACGGATTCTTTCGCTTCTTGCGAATACCTAATGCGGAAAAAAGCCATGAGATTGCGTTCGTTGCCATGCCGGGAAGCGCAGGGAGGCTTGAAGCTGCGAGAGGATTTGCAACAACGGCGATCGGCGCAATCGTCGTGAGCGTGGGAATAGCAATCGGCGCAGCTTTTTTCACAATACGTTCAGTAGCAGCAGCAGCGCGCACAGTCTGTTCGTTTGTTTTTTGTGCGACATTTCGTGCGGCATCGCGCGTTGCATCAGCAGTTGCTGTCATCGTCGTGGTAATCGCAGTGGTCACCGCACTCACCACGCGCTGGTTCGTAAGAGCAGTAAGGAAATCCTCTTCTTCGCTTCCCCCTTGTGGCGTTGCGCATGCGGGATCAACCGGATAATCGATACGACCATCGTTATCATTGTCAATGCCATCGCTGCAGAAAAAACTCCTTCGCTCTTGTGTGACATTATATGCAAGATCTACACCAACGCTATTACCCGCAGCATCCCGCGCGGCAAGACGTAATTGATGATTCCCAATGGTCTCGCTCGCGCGCGGAACCGTCACCGAGAAAACACCAAGTGACGAGGGGGTTGCAATGAGTGTTTTTCCTGTTTCCGGGTCGCTCACTGTTATTGCATGCGTTTCCGGAAAAATATTCGCACGAACAAAAATTGTTACATCCATGCGTCCAGGAGTTAGTGATATTTCTTGACGAATCACCGAAACCTCCGCGACGGTCGGAGCAATAGGGGGCGTAAGATCAATCGTAAACGACGCGGCAGTTGATCGCTCTCCTGCAACGCGCATTGTCACCGTATGCTCTCCTTCCGGCAACCGAATCGGTATGGTAAGGCGAAACGCTCCACGGCTATCTACGGAAACAACGGCAACCTCTTGCGCATCAATTTCAATAACTCCCGCAATGCCTGCTCGCGAAAGCGTTCCTTCAAGCGTTGGAGTATTGGTGGCGAAAACAGAAGGAGGAATAAGCCCAAGTACAATGATCGGAATTGACTCTTCTTCAGAAGAAGATCCGGAACGCGTCGAAGAAGATGTGGAAGGAGTTAGTCCACCAGTTGATGGTGGCTCTGGAGTAGTCGGAGAGAGTTCAGGGAGTGGAGTTGGTGTCGGCGTTGGTGTTGGTGTTGAAGTAGGGGTAGGAGTCGGCGTTGGCGCTGGGTTTGGTGTAGGGGTCGGCTCCGGGGTAGGTTCTGAAGTTGGAGGAAGAGAGATCGGCGGTGGCATTACAGGAAACGACGGAGGAGTTGGCGCAGTGGGTTCTTGAGGCGGTACAGAAGGCTGTTGCTCCTGCGGCGGTGATACCGGCGGAGGGTTCTCCGGCGGCGCTGTGTGGGTCGGCATTGTGCGCTGTATAATACTACCGCCGGTGCCGACAGCCCATCCGCCTCTTTCAGTCAGTACCACGCGCAATAATGCATGCGCCTCCACTACTGGATTTGGCACAGTGCTCCACGACTGCCCGCCATCCGCCGTCTGCATGAGCGTCCGATTATCCCCCACAATCCATCCATCCGCATTTGACGTCATCGCAATGCTGAACAGCGCATCACTCGCGGCGCTCGGAAGCGACTGCCACGATGTCCCATTCCAGCGCAACACAATGCCTCCCTCTCCGACAGCCCATGCATGCGTCGCATCACGCGCGACGATCTGGAATAATGTGTTTGTCACGCCACTCACACTATTTGTCCAATTGCTTCCATCCCAATGAAGAACAGCGCCGCCGCTTCCGACGATCCATCCATCTGTCGCGCTTGAAAAACTCGCGGCGTAAAAAATGGTTGTTGCGCGATCAGTAGTCGTAAAATTTGTCCACGCGCTTCCGTCATAGTGTAGTATAGTGCCCCCCTCTCCCACGATCCATACGTCGTTCGCTCCGCGCGCGCGAATTCCCAACAAGTTTTCATTCGTCGGCGGCGCAGGATCAAATGTCGCCCATTGCGTTCCATTAAAGCGCACAACCGTTCCCCGATCGCCGACCGCCCATATATCGTTCGCAAAAACTGCGTCAATGCCCCAAAGATCCTCTGCAGTTCCACTCGTCATGCTTTGCCAACTGCCCCCATCCCATTGCACAATAACGCCCGCAGAGCCAACGGCAAATGCGCTCTGCGACGAAAGAACGGCAACGGATGCAAACGTTTTTGTAACGGGCGATGTCTTCGTCCGCCATACGCTATGCGAAGCGGACACCGATAATGGCGCAAGAAAAAATACAAAAAAGAGCAGTGCGACACGCAGATTAAAAAATCGTAAAGAGTGCATAATGGAAAAAATTACCTATTCATTGTCGCGGCGGGAAGAGATCGTGATCGAAGTTGCGGTATCGGAATATCAATGACGCCGCGTTTCTCAACGATAATCACGATTGCATAACTTCCATTTTTCGCCTTCGCGGTAAATGCGTGCGCGTTTCGATTATGGATCGCATCAGCAACAATGCTCCAGCTTCCGGTTGCCGCGTCATAATACGCAAGCGCCAATGTATGCCCTTTGCGCAAAACATTGCCCGCTTGCCGCGCATCATAGAGCAACGTCAGCTCGTCACCGAGAATGACATTTTTCATTTCGTACACGCGACCGATGCGGCTTAAAATAAGTGTCGTGACGGCGCTCTTTTCTTCGGTGCGCGTGAATGTGAAACCGCGCAGGCTTGTTCCCTTCTTCAGTTCCTCGGGCGGCAACGCGGTCACCACCGGCGCTGTTTCCTTCTCCGACGGAGGCGATATTCGTTTCTTCACTGATACTCCAAGATCGTCAGAACAGACGGACGCGGCGTCACAGCGTTGCGCGATCTCCGCCGCAGTCGCGCGTGGCGGATAGTATGTTAAAATCATGCGGCGCACATCCACATCGCGCCGCGGCGTGGTATCAATCGTAAAAACTTGCACTCCGGAGAAGGATCCGGGTATACCATTTTTTATTCCACGCACACGCCAGTAGTATGTTCCTTCTTCAATACGCGGTACGCGCAATTCCCATCCGCGCTGTGTGATTGACAAAAGGCTTTCGCTAAAAGAAATTTCAGGGGCAATATCAATCAAATAGGTATCTGTCCCCGTATCCGTCCACTGGAAGCTAACACTCGTTGCTGTAAACACGGTATCGTTTGCGGGCTCCAGAAGTTTCGGCGCATCCGGTGGCTGGATGACGGTAAATCGGGACAATGCGGGAATACTTTCATTGCCGATCGCGTCCACTGCCTTTACAGTCCAGAAATATGCGCCGTCACCCGGCAAGTTTGCCGTAAACGACATCGCCTCGCCGGCTACGATTGTCTTCTCGGTTAGGAGGATTGGTTTCGGCATGACATCTTTTGAAAGCGCCAGCAAAACGGATGCGGCATCAGCGTCTTTTGACAACTCCCACGAAAGTATCGGATGCGTATGC
>CAYHPG010000065.1:0-4908 GCA_964358625.1 uncultured Gammaproteobacteria bacterium | reverse complement strand
CCCCGCCTCCACCGCAGCCGATCGCGAGCAACAGAACACCCGTCAAAAGCCACAATCTGTTCATGACGATCCTCCATTTCCCTTACGATATGAGAAGCCCTATGCCCCTCCATACGTAGCACTATCCAACCAGAAACAAAGAACAACGTCAAGCCGCCGTACAACACCCGGTGTATCAAAAATATTCTATCAACTTTTTCCAATCCGCAATCGATAACTCCTGCGCGCGTACGGTTGGCGAAAGGCCGATCGCGAGAAGCGCTTTTTTCGCTTCTTCATTTGTCATACGCAATCCCGTTGCAAGTAGATTCTGTAACTGCTTTCTGCGCGACGAAAACCCCATCTTCACCAACCGAAAAAACACATTATCTATTTTTGTCCGATCGGACATTTCTGGATAATCGTGTCTTTTGAAAGGGATAATTTTGAGAATCGCCGAATCAACCTTTGGCGCCGGATTAAATGCTGTCCGCGGTACGATGCGCACGATTTCCGGCGTCGCATAATATTGAACCGACACCGACAACAAGCTCATTGCGCCGGGCTTTGCGCATACGCGCTCGGCAACTTCTTTTTGGACCATAAGGACAAGCAGATTCGGATGGAGCTCGTGCTCTAAAAATAAACGAAGGATCGGCGCCGTAATGCGATAGGGAATGTTTGCGACAATTTTTAAATGTTTAAATATTTCAATATTTAAATTTTGTTGTGGCCACCACCGTAAAATATCCTCATGAATAATTTCCACGTTCTTGGCGCTCTTAAATTTTTTCTGCAGCTCGGCAACAAGCGTACGATCAAGTTCAACCGCAATCACTCGCTTTACATGCTTCGCAAGTTCTTCAGTAAGGACGCCCTTGCCCGGCCCAATCTCAAGCACGACATCATCAGATTGTAAATCTGCAGCCGTAATAATATCGCGAAGCACCTCGCTATCAGTTAAAAAATGTTGCCCTAAGTCAACGCTCATACTGTTACCAGCTTACACTATCAATCAGCGCGCCGCTATTGTCTTTCAAAAACGCCGTGTCGCCGCCCGTATCATTCCAAATCGAAATGTTACTACTCCAATAGAGATCCGTTTGTGTGTTCGTTCCACTGCCTGTGTGTACCGTTACTGTCGCACCCGCAGCAAGTGTGAAAGAACCAAACGTATACGTGTGCGACGGTGTTGCAACAACATCATGCAGTTTCCATCCTTGCAGATCGCGCGCATCGCTTCGTTCGTTTTTTATCGTCATGTATTCTACAGAAATATTCCCTTGAAAATGCGCGTCGGTAATTCGCACACCGTAGTGCGTTGTTCCAGTAGCGCTATTTGATAGTGCTGAAATAAGATCGCCATCCGACGTTCGTAATGCAAAAAAATAGGTAGTGGCGGGCGTGAATCCGGTTACGATAAATGTTTCGACGACTCCGAAAGCGCCGACCGATGGCAGTCCCGTAACATTTGTCGCTGCGTCCCACGATATTTCATCAGTAATAGGCGTAGTAGCGTACCGCAAAAGATAGGTGAGTATTGGGGAGGGCATGTCACTATCAGTTGGCGTTGTCCATGTGAGCGTGAGTCGATCATGAATCGTAATAGGCGTGGTAATCGAAAGATTGTTTATTGCCGTTGGCGCTTGATTTTCATTACGCGTAATCGTCAGTGTCGTCGGCGCACTCACATTTCCAGTAGCATCAGTAGCGGTGATCAAAAATGTCGTCGCTCCGAGCGCAAGTGCGACGGTCTTTCCCCACGTCGTTCCCGTCGGCGTTGTAATCCCATCGCTCACTCCATCAATCGCAATCGTTGCTCCATCTTCCCGCGTTCCCGCAATCGTTACCGTTGTTGCAATCGTTGTGTAGTTCGCACTGGTTATCGGACTTGTGAGCGTTGGCGCAGGTGGAGGCGTTGTATCAACGACTATCGGTGGAGCTGTATCAATCGTCCATGCGTATGTTGCTGGAGTCGCATCATACGTTCCCCAAATATCCCGAGCGCGAACGACGAACGTATGATTGCCATCGAGGAGTCCATCGTACGTGATAGACGAAACACATACTTGTTCTTCTCCAGCATCAATCGTACAGAAAAAAGTCCCTTCTTTTGACGAAGAAAAAGTGAACATTGCAGATGTTGCATGCGTAACCTGCTCTGGCGTTGTCGCGATCGTTGTTTCTGGTGGAGCGCGATTAAACGTGCGAACCGTGCCAAGAGGAAATCCATACAAATCGAGCTCTTCTTGCGGTGGTGGAGGTGGAGGAGACGGGGGTAGAGGAAGCGGCGTTTCTGGTATTTGCGGAGTTGCATCTTGAGGAATCCGCATTGCAACAACGGGTTCGGCAACAGGGGCAGGTATGTCGACGGGCGCCACAATGACTTCCGGAATATCCGACTCTACTTGTTCCTGCACGACAAGAGGTGGAGATGGAAGAGGGACCGATGTTGCAAGGGGAAGAGGTTCTGGCGCTACTTGTTCTATTGGTGCGGTGGTTTGTACTTTTTTATTCTCTTGTACTTCCACCTCTTCTTGCTCTGCGCGTACGACAGTAGTTTCTGCTTGCGGAATAGCAACGCCCCCAATGCTTGTAGCCGGAACGCGTGCAAGTGCAACGCGGACTGTCTGAAAAGTACGTTGTATATTCGTGCGCGCAAATCCGAAACGTTCTTGTAGAATGGAAGATGCTTTCGTGAAAAACACCACGAGTGAATTCGGCCGTTGCGCTTCCGGCCTTTGTGCTTCAGTAAAAAAACGGCGTAGCGTATCTACTCCATCACGGAAAAGCGCCACAGTATCACGCGCATGCTCATGCTTCACGACATCGCGCCACGTTCGTATTGGCATCTTTTGTATTGCATCAACGCTCCCTCCAACAAGCGCAGTAGGATGCGCATCAATCACAAGATGCAAAAGATGCCCGAGTGTTTCAAATGCACGTTGCTTTTCTCCACGCTGATAATCAACAACTCCTTGCTCCCAGGTATAGACGCCTTCGTATACCGAAGCAGATTGTTGCGCAGTATCGTGCGGCCATGCTTGCTCGCCATGATGCAAAGCACGTGCGGGAATCCCCTCGTGCGTAATTCCCCATTGGATCCACTGCTGCTCCTCTTTGGTAATAGATAGAGCGGCGTCCACATTGTAACGACCAACAATCGCTATGCCAAGCTGCACGTGCTTTGCGCTTGTTTCTTCGGCAAGGGCAAAGGATGGGAGAATAAAAAAGACGCCTCCAAAAAAGAGAGCGGTAAAAAATAGGTGTGTTACAGTGCGACGAGTCTCCATTGGCCGCTCATCTCACGGAAATGATCAGTCGACAACGGCGCATCTTCTTCCATGTTTTCAAGATCGGCAATCATCCCATCAAGCAATTGCTTGTCTTTGATATTTTGTAAATGCATTCGCCATCCACGTCGAACTTCTGGCGCGAAATACTTCGCTGCGAGATCAAGATCGTTGTCGCGCAGCGCATCGAGAAAAAATGCGAACGTCTCTTGTGGCGTTTCTCCTACTTCAATCTCCTCGGCGTCGTGCGCCGCAAGCGTACGTTCTACTTCTGTAACAATCCGCACTTCATCAAAACGATTCCAAACAAAAAATCCCGCCCATGCGAGAAGAAAAACCGTAACGACTCCACCTCCTGTCCATGCAAAAAATTTTTCGACCTTTTTTATTTTTATTTCCCACATAATACAATAATTACTATACCATTCTATCAAAACAAGCACAATGAACGCGTATGCTCAAAAAGCTAATTTGAGCCTGTAGAAAAATGTTTTTTGTCGTCATTCCCGCGTAAGCGGGAATCTAGAATCCCCGTGGTTTTGACGACTCTGGATTCCCCGTCAAGCGGGGAATGACAAAAAAGGGACTTTTTCTACAGTCTCAAATTATCTATTTTTGTCCGATCGGACATTTTTAAATAATTTGACTAGACAACATCAAGCGCACGAAACACGCGAATCCACTCTTCACTCTTCGTAGAATGAATAAAGGCTTGAAGGATAGAAAGAACATCACATTGACTCATCCATACACTTTTCTGTAACTGCAAAAAACTGCACTCTTTTAAGAGTAAACGAAATTCCCGTCGCGTTTCCTTCGCTCGTTCAGGAATATCAAAAACAACCATCACACACTCATTCTCTTTACATGCGGGAGCGTTGCGCAGTTGTTCTTTTATAAGAACGCGCTCTCCTTTCTTCGTGAGTGTAAGGAAAATACGGTTACTTGTTCGCTGTATGTGAATCAATTTTTGTTGTTTCAATTTTCGAAGCAATGCGTTACGTTGCCATACTTTTTCAAGACTCAAACGACGATGCACAGCGGCAACTCCACCACCAAAAAAAGTGCGACGATAGCGCGGATCCATCGTACCGATAAAAAAGGCCGACCACTGTTGCCCTTGTTCTTGCATCGCTTCACCAATCGCGTGCAAGAATTGCCGTGCGCGAGAAGGCGTATTCTTTATCATAGAATGTGTGGGGATAAAAAGAATAGGGAGATATAAACAATATACCAGAAAAATAAATTATCTCAAAATGTCCGATCGGACAAAAATAAATAATTCAATTTATAGCTCGCTGGCGAGTATTTTCTGTAACCGTCCGCGCCGCAAGATTATCTTTTACGGTAATCGGAATAGAAAGTCCGGCGAATTTTTTAGGAAGCATGCGATCAATAATCGTACGAAAACGATGCGCGTAGGTATATGCGGAAAGCTTTGTTCGTTCTGTGTTAAGACGAAACACTGCCGCACCGTTTAACTTCAGCTCCTTCACTGCCGCGTCAACCAC
The DNA here is from genome assembly GCA_964358625.1 of uncultured Gammaproteobacteria bacterium. GTDB lineage: Bacteria > Patescibacteriota > Patescibacteriia > JACQSD01 > JACQSD01 > JAUSHC01. The sequence continues at coordinate 125 of CAYHPG010000065.1, read as the reverse complement.
TTTCTGCGCGAGTTCTTGGAAACGTGTTGTACCGACGAGGTCTTTCTGAATTTTTTCTGCAATGTGCTGATACGTTGTCATAACAATTTTTTCAAACGATACAGAGCGTATGGAATTTTGCGTAT
>CAYHPG010000064.1:0-4974 GCA_964358625.1 uncultured Gammaproteobacteria bacterium | reverse complement strand
TCCACATAGACTTAATCTTGGCAAAGACGATTCCGGCATAATAAGGAGATTCTAGTCTCCCCCCTTCGAACGTTGCCTGGCCTAAGCCCTCTATCTTTTGACTGGGAGCCTGCGCCTGAGTCTTGGGCTTTTCTTCTTTAGCTAAGTAAGACATAAATTTTGAGTATATCTTCTCGTTCTTTCCTTTTTCCATCAATACCTTGGCTTTTTCCAAATCAAACCAGTTTGTATCTAGAATTTTTGTTTTATCCCCACTTCTTCCTCTTGTTGCATTGTGTGTTCCTCGTTATGCTTATTGATGACGGTTTTGTTCTTGACTTTTCCACAGGAAAAAATATTTGTCATGGCATCCGCGAAGATATTTTTATTTTCCCTTATATTTCCCATCTTGATTCATACTAGATCTAGTGGTATAATGGGTAGTGTAAGTACTACATCTAGTATCTTGAAACAATGAAGTGCCCTCTGTGCAGCGCGAAAGACAGCAGAGTCCTTGATTCTCGCCTCACGGGGGACGGGATGAGTATTCGGAGACGACGGGAATGCATCCGATGCCGTTTTCGCTTCTCAACGCTCGAGGATGTGCAACTCCTCGATTTAATGGTGTTCAAGCGCAATGGTCGGCGGGAACCCTATAATCGAGAGAAACTTGCGCGTGGTCTTGCAAAAGCGCTTGAGAAGAGGCCAGTAACGCAAGAACAGTTAAAAACATTGGTACGCGCCATTGAAGTTGATCTGCAACGGAAACGCGGGCAAGAGATTACCTCGGAGGACATTGGCGAGATCGTCATGCGGCGCTTAGAGAAATTCGATCACGTCGCTTATATCCGTTTTGCATCCGTGTATCGGCAGTTTGAAGACGTCCGAACATTTCAGAAAGAACTCGCGCGACTTCTCCCTCAAACAAAAAAGTCTAAAAAATCCAAAAAGAAGTAATTATGCATTCGTCTACCACCCCCTCCGTCACCAATGACGTCATTAATTTGAAGAGCCAAGAACCCGTAACGAAAGAACAAATTTATGCGGACGGACGCGAGCTTGGGTTTGCCGATAACGCCATCCGCGTGATGGAGAAGCGGTATCTTATCCGCAATGAAGAGGGAAAAGTGATCGAGACGCCGAAAGGCATGTATCGCCGCGTGGCGAAGGCTCTTGCCACAGTTGAAGCGCGTTATGGCGCAAAAGAGGCGCAGGTGCGCGAGTGGGAAGAAAAATTTTATACAGTCCTCTCCCGTTTTGAATTTACCCCCGCGGGTCGAACGGTAACGAACGCCGGCGCTCTCACGCGTCTTATCTCGAATTGCATCGTCTTGCATTTTGACGACAGCATGGAGAGCATTTTTGCAACGCTTCGTGATGCCGCGCTTCTCCAGCAGGCAGGTTCGGGTTTGGGGTTTGCATGGCATCTATTGCGCCCTGCGGGAACAGTAACGGTTGCATCGCGTGGCATGGCGTCGGGTCCGGTGTCTTTTTTGCATGCATATAACACCGCGTTTGGGGTTATCAAACAGCAAGGGCGACATGGCGCGAATATGGGAGTGATGCGTGTCGATCACCCGGATATTTTGGAATTTATTGACTGCAAACGCAAAGAAGGAGAAATTGTTAATTTCAACGTGTCGGTTAGTTTGACGGATGAGTTCATGAAGGCCGTCAAATCAGATTCGAAAGAGCCGTGGCTGTGCGAGTGGAAGGGGACGAAAATGAAGCCACGCATGATCAAGCGTAACAATCGTGGAGTGTATGTTTCGCATGAGGACGTGACATTGACCGCGCGTGAACTCATGGATCGCATTGTTGAAGCAGCGTGGACCAATGGCGAGCCAGGGGTGCTTTTTCCTGATGCGGCAAATCGCACAAACCCCGTGCCGCACTTGGGGCGGCTTGAGGCGACTAATCCATGCGGTGAGCAGTATCTGCACGATGGCGACGTGTGCAACTTGGGTTCAATCAACTTGGCGCAGTTTGTGCAGAACGGAGCAATTGATGAAGCGCGGCTTCGCGACGTAACGCGTTTGGCAACACGCATGCTGGATAACGTGATTGATATTTCCGATTTTCCCGCAGAGAAAGTGAATAAACGTTTTCGCGAGAATCGCCGTGTGGGTTTGGGGATCATGGGGTTTGCGGATATGCTCTATCAGCTCCACGTGCCGTATAACAGCCCGGAAGGATTTGCAACAGCAGAGCGTGTCATGAAAATTGTCAACGATGCATCGCATGAAGAATCAGAAGCCGTGGCACAACAGAAGGGTGTGTTCCCGCATTGGGAGAAGAGCATTTTTGGTCCGCACGGACAGAATCGTTTACAGCGTAATGCCGCACTTACGACTGTCGCGCCAACCGGATCCATCTCCATGCTTCTTGATTGTTCGTCCGGCATTGAACCATTTTTTGCCCTCGCGTATTTTAAGGAAAATATCATGGGCGGCGATTCGCTCACGTATTTCAATAAATATTTTGAAGCGGAATTAAAACGACTTGGGCTCTATACGAAAGAACTTGTGGATGACGTGGTAAAAACCGGATCCATTCAGCATCGAACGGATTTGCCCGAGGATGTTCGCCACACATTTGTGACGGCCATGGATATTTCAGCGGAAGATCACATCCGCATGCAAGCGGCGTTCCAAAAGCACGTGGATAACTCCATTTCGAAAACGATTAATTTTAAAAATAGCGCCACACGCGATGATGTGCGCAACGGATACATCATGGCATGGGAGTTGGGATGCAAGGGCGGCACGGTGTATCGTGATGGTAGTAGGCAAGAGCAGGTGCTCTCGGTGAAATCGCAGAAGAATAACACGGAGCAAGCGACGGTCGCACCAACGGCAACGACAAAAACAGCAACCGCAGAAGTAGCGCCGGCGCAACACACCTTGAAACCACGTCCGCGCCCTGCACGTACGTATGGCGCAACGTATGAAGTGAAAACAGGATACGGCGATCTCTATGTGACGATTAACAGCGATGCAGAAGGGAAGCCGTTTGAAGTATTTGCGACGATTGGAAAAACCGGTGGCGTGTTCGCCGCAAAATCTGAAGCGATCTGCCGGTTGATTTCGTTGGCCTTGCGCTCTGGTCTTGATGTGAAGTCGATTATCAAGCAGCTTAAGGGTATTCGTGGTCCTATGCCCACATGGACGAAAAAGGGGATGGTGCTTTCGATTCCCGATGCGATTGCGCAGATCATGGATGAGCACATGAAAGAAGGGCAGATGCAATTGTTTCATGGAAAGAGAACGCCGGAAGCGTTGGCGGCGCCGATGGTGCTCGAGATGCCCATTACTGCAAAACAACCGTCACATGCATCCATTGCCGATTTCGGCGTCTCTCCTGTGTGCCCGGATTGCGCGAATATCCTTGTGATGGCAGAAGGGTGCATGTCGTGCAAAGCGTGCGGGTTTTCGCGGTGCGGATGATTCCCCTCTTCGCTTAAGAGGGGTTAGGGGAGTTATTTTTTTCGGGAAAACACTTGGTGTCCTTGGACACCGAGTGTTGAGGAGAAAAAATCGTGCATTACAAAAGACCTCGAATCCTTCGGGGTCTTTTTGGTTTTTTAGGGGGGCTTGTTTTTTGCTTTTCAATATCGTATAGTGCCTGATGTTCGACTGAGGAGCACATCATGCGTGCAGAGATGCGAGAAGGGGAGGTGGCAATGGGGCTTGTATGCGATGAAACGAGTGGCGCTCTTAGGTCGGAGGATACCATATACGGCGCGATCAATGCCGATATTGGAAGTTTTCGGATTCTTTGTGGAGGGGTTGTAGCAAATATCCCAAAATCGTTCCGACACGAAGGCAGAAAATTCTGTACGAGCGACAAAGGGATCAACATTTACTCGGGATCATTGTCTGTTCGCGCTACGGACGCAACCACAGCATTCTGCAGTGGTACATTTCTTTTTTGGATTTCGTGGAATACCGTGCAAACTTATCTGCCGAATCTCTTCGGGCAATTGCGTCGGAAATCATCGCGTATGCGGCGCGTGTGAAGGTATTACATACGCATCCCCGCACTGGGCAACTGGTGCGGGATTTTTTTATTATGCCTGCCCGAATATCTCGCGGCTTGCCGCGAGGATGAAGGGCAACCGATTGCAATAGAGTGTCGGCGGAGCCGACTCTGCTCATAACGCACTCACCCGGATACCCCGCTACTTGTAGCGGGGTTGAGTTCATTTCCGTTTTCGTTGTATGCTGATTCTGTAATCGCACACAACAAAAGAAGCCCCTTGTGAGGGCTCCTTTTCGGGGTCAGTTCCCCGAGTGCACAGGAAGACTTGTCATTTACAGCATACGACGTCAATGAAATACTGTCAAGGGGGAGTATGGGAATTTTTGAGCATAAGAATTTTCTTATGGCCGGGGTTTGGACCCAAGGGGAGTCGAACCCCTCAAGGAAAAATGACAAGTCTTCCGTGTGCACCGGCACTGGGCCCGTGCCACCGGCCACGATGCAGTATAGCATAGACAAAAATATTTACGTTTATCCGCGTTACTATCAGCAGTAACCGATTCTATGAATCAATGGAAACAATCGAAGGGACTGACGATTATTTACGTCGGCGATGGGAAAGGGAAGACGACGGCGGCCGTGGGTGCGGTGGCGCGTGCTTTGGGGCATGGGTGGAAGGTGTTGTTTATGCAGTTTATGAAAGAAGAAAAGTGGCCCTCTGGCGAGCGGGATTTTTTTCGTTTTGTGCAGGGGCTTGGGGTCCTGCCGCCTGCGGACCTCGCCGTGCTCACTAGCGTTCCGCGCGGCAAGGGCTTCCCTTCGGCGTCACCCCTGTGCGAGAGCAAAGAAGCTTCATCCGCTCTTGGAGAAATAAAAATAGAGGTAGTGGGCGAAGGATTCGTCGGAATTATGGGTGACAAGAAAGAACGAGAGACGCATCGGGCCGCGGCACAATCGGGATACGAAAAAGTGCTGAAAATGATTACGCATATGTTTGTCCCCGAGCCCAGTTTA
>CAYHPG010000063.1:0-5014 GCA_964358625.1 uncultured Gammaproteobacteria bacterium | reverse complement strand
GCGCCTTAACCTTGGGAAGGTCACGTACTACCATTATACTATACCCGCAAATATACCATTGAGTGTACAAAAAGAAAAGATAAAAATCAAGCATGATCGAATTTCGTAACGTGACAAAAATGTATGACTCGGAAACTGTTGGCGTAAAAAACGTCACTCTTGCGATTAATACAAAAGAGTTTATCTCCATTGTGGGGCAATCCGGGACAGGAAAAACAACGCTCGTGAAGCTGCTTATTGCGGAAGAACGCCCGACGCATGGCCGCATTGTGATTGGTGGGTGGGATATTACCGATATTCCTTCCGCGGATATTCCATCGCTTCGTCGGCAAATTGGTGTCGTGTTTCAGGATTACAAGTTGCTTCCTAAAAAGACGGTGTATGAAAACGTCGCGTTTGCGCTTGAAGTGTGTGGCGCTCCGAGCAATCGCATTCGATCTATTGTGCCGCAAGTATTGAAAATTGTCGGGCTCGATCAGAAGCAGCATCGTTATCCACGACAACTTTCAGGGGGTGAACAACAGCGCGTGTCTATTGCTCGTGCGTTGGTGCATGGACCAAAAATTCTTGTTGCTGATGAGCCCACGGGAAACCTCGATGCACTCAATGCGCGTGATATTATTGATATTCTTATACGTATTAATGAATTCGGTACAACCGTGCTTCTTGTAACGCATAATCGCGATATTGTAAATACATTAAAAAAGCGTGTGGTGACATTGGATCAGGGGGTGGTTGTTGCGGATAAAGAAGGCGGTAAATACATTTTATAATGTTCGTTGCATTTGCTCGCGCGCTCAAATTTTCTTGGCAGGATTTTTTGCGTAACTGGTGGTTGTCCGTCATTACAGTAACGGTTGTTTTTGTCACACTTTTTTCGGTGAATCTTTTGCTCGTGTGGTCGGTGGTGACGGGGACAGTGCTTACAAACTTACGTGAAAAGGTTGATGTGAGTTTGTATATGAAACCGACCGTGAAAGAACTCACGGTCGCTGAAGTGCGCGCCTATCTTTTAGGTTTTTCAGAAGTGAAGGACGTGACGTACGTATCGCGCGATGAGGCCTTGGAAAAATTTAAAAAGACCCACGAGAAAGATGACGTGATTCTTGAATCATTGGATGAGCTCACCACAAACCCGTTAGGCGCGACGCTCATCATTCATGCGAAATCCGCTGAAGGGTATCAGAAAGTTGTGGAAAAAATTGCGAGCTCGCCGTACAACGAACTCATTCTTGATAAAAGTTTTGGTGATCACGCAACGGTGATTGATCGCATTGCGGGCGTCACGCAAGCGACGCGGAAGATTGGCTTCGTGACGAGCATTGTTTTTGCGCTGATCGCATTGCTTATCGTCTTCAACACTATTCGTATTACGATCTACACGCATCGCGACGAAATTGGAATTATGAAACGCGTTGGCGCCACGAATTGGTTTACTTCGATGCCGTTTCTTATTGAAGGCGTATTTTATGGAACGCTTGGGTTTCTTTTCGCAACAGGGCTTTTCTTTCCGTTTTTGCAATTTGCGCAGCCTTCTTTTTCACTTTTTTTTGGTGATTACGCGTTTAATTTGCAGCAGTATTTTCTTGCAAACGCCCTTGTTGTTTTCGGATCTGAATTTTTCGTTGTTGTTTTTACTTGCGTTCTTTCTTCCGCCATCGCCGCCCGCCGCTATTTGCGGGTGTAGATTGATTACACTTTTACCCTAGACTAAGTCTGGACGGCTTACAGACTTAGTCTAGGGTAGCCATGCCTGCTGTGAGAGGCGAGGGAGCGGGGAAAAAACTACACGTCTCTTCGTCCTTGGATGGCGTCGGTGAGCGTGATCTCATCAGCGTATTCGAGGTCAGAGCCCATGGGCAGGCCGCGGGCAAGGCGCGTTACATGAATTTTTAATGGTGCGAGCATGTGCTTGATATAGAGGACTGTTGCTTCGCCGTCCATGGTGGAATCGAATGCGAGGATAATTTCTTTTGGTGCAAATTTTTGAACTCGTTCGGCGAGTTCTTTTATTTTGAGTTGATCGGGAGTTCGGCCTTCAATAGGGGAGAGAAGTCCTCCGAGTACGAGATACTTGCCTTTGTATGCGCCGGTTTTTTCGAGTGCGAGAATATCTTGCGGCTTTGCGACCACACAGAGTGATGCCCCATCCCGTCGCGGATCTGCGCAGACAACGCATGGGGTCGCTTCAGTAAAATCAAAACAAACTTGGCACGTCATGATGCCGTTTTTTGCGGCGGCGATCGCATCAACAAGCGCTTTTACTTCTGGAGCATTTTTTCGCACAAGCGCCAACGCAAAACGCTCGGCAGTTTTTGGCCCAACACCGGGGAGGATTTTTTGGAAGGATTCGATGAGATGTTGAATCGGACGAGGAAAAGATGACATAGAAATGACGCTCTATCGAAGTCCCACTTCGATATATTTTGAGATATTTTAGAACGTTCCCGCTTGTTTCTTTTCGAGATTTTTGAAGTTTGCTCTGCCCTCATCGAAGAAGAGTTCGATAACGCCGGTGGGGCCATTACGATGTTTTGCAATGTGAATTTCCGCGATATGCCGTTGTTCAGGGAGTATGTCTTTTAATCCTTTGTCCATGACACGGCGGTAAATGAACATCACGACGTCGCTATCTTGTTCGATTGATCCGCTTTCGCGAAGGTCAGAAAGTTTTGGGATAGCGGGGGATCGAGCTTCGGTGGCGCGAGAAAGTTGCGAGAGCGCAAGCACGGGGATATTTAATTCGCGGGCAAGTGATTTTAGTGATCGGGTGATTTGCGAAATTTCTTGTACGCGCCCTTCATCTTTGCTTGGACCTTCCATAAGCTGCAAATAATCAATCACCAAAAGACCAAGCCCTTTTTCTGATTGCAAACGTCGCGCACGCGCGCGAATTTCCATAATGTTCGACGTTGATGAATCGTCAATGTAAATCGGCGCCTCGGAAAGCACTCCCATGGCATGCCCGATGCGCGGGAAATCATCATCACCTTCACGGTCGGAAAGCCGTCCCGTTCGCATTTTCCAAAGATCCACGCCCGCTTCGGCGCAGAGTAAGCGATCCACTAATTGATCCTTCGACATTTCAAGCGAGAAAATACCAACGGGAACTTTCGCGCGCGTGCCGACATGCCGCGCGATATCGAGCGCCAAGCTTGTTTTTCCAACAGAAGGTCGCGCCGCCAAGATGACGAGATCAGCTTTTTGGAGTCCTGCCAAAATGTTGTCGAGTTCGCGAAAACCAGTGGTAAGACCGCGCAATTTTCCTGATTCTTTATGGAGTTCGTCAATGCGTTCGAATGCCTCGGCAAGAGCTTCGCGTAGGTGCACAAACGCGCGTTTTAAAAATTTTTGCGAGACAGAAAAAAGTCGTTCCTCGGCTTGGTCAAGCACGATCTCGGTATCTTCTGATTCGGTATAGCCGAGTTTCGTAATATCCGTCGCTGCTTCAATCAAACGTCGCAGAGTTGCTTTTTTTTGAACGATATTTGCGTACGTCGTGATGTGCGAGGCAGTGGGTACCGCATTTGCGAGTGAGACAAGATAGGTTCGGCCGCCGACGGTTTCCAGCTGTTTCATGTCGGAGAGGCGGCTCGTGAGCGAAAGTATGTCAATTGGCTCGTGTTGTGAAAAGAGCTCAAGCATGGCTTCGAAGATCATGCGATGCGTTTCGCGATAGAAGTCTTGCGCATGCACGATGTCAATCACTTTAATGATGGCGTCGCGATCAATCAAAAGCGAGCCCAAAAGCGATTGTTCCGCCTCATTATTTTGGGGCGGGATTTTTTCCATGATCGATGTGGTATTTTCGAGTGTCGCCATAGTTTTTGTTTGGGGTCCTGCCCCATTGCATCCCGCTCCGACCGCATCGGCCTTCGGCCTGCTGGGGCTCGAGCGGGGGCCCTGCAATGTGTCACCCCTTATTATCCCTATAGCTTACCCTCTCATTTTTTATGGTGCAAGCGGATGTTCCGCACATGTTGTTGACAGGAGCGGGGATTGATGCTATGATGCCCTGTTATTTCAAAATAAAAATCCTCTGCTTGTCTCGGCATTGGTTTCGATAATAGAACCAATTTCGAGAGAAGAAGAGGAAATCAAACGGAGGAATTGCCATGGATTTCGATCGCTTCAAGAGGTTGTTGCAGGCGAAGTTTGCGCTCGTGCGCAGACTTCATACCTGTGAGCCAGTAGAGAAGCCGGTCATTCGGCGGAACATCGCCGAACTCGACCGTCTGCTCGCTGGCGCGCCACGGGAGTTCATTCGGCAGTACGCCGTAACGACTCCCATGGTGGGATAAGAAAGGAGGTTCACCCTTGTGTAGTGATACGCAGGGGTTTTTGTTTATCTTTTATTTTTTATGGGTCGGGTGGGAATCGAACCCACGACCATCAGCTTAAAAGGCTGTTGCTCTACCAACTGAGCTACCGACCCAAATGATGTTTTTGATCATACCAGAATACTGATGGCGCGGCAAGGGTTTTTATGATACTCTGTAATTATTATGCAACTACCTGTCGCAGCAACATTTTTGTATCATACATCCTCTATCGAGGATGTATTTACGCATGTCGGTTCTGATCCGCATGGACTTTCGAGTGCAGAAGCAGGCAGGCGGTTTTCCGAATTTGGCGCAAACGAACTGCGAGCGGGCGTTCGCACGACAGCGCTTGAACTTCTCTTTGCACAATTCAAAAATGTGCTTGTGGTTATCTTGCTTATTGCCACGGCACTTTCTTTTTTCTTGGGACACAGCATTGAAGCGATTGCAATTGCCGTCATTGTGTTGTTTGCCGTTGTTCTGGGATTTGTACAAGAATATCGCGCGGAGAAAGCAATCGAGGCATTGCGGAAGATGGCGGCGCCCATGGCAACGGTGTTGCGCGACGGCGAGGAAGAAGAAATTCTTGCGCGCGATGTGGTTCCGGGAGACGTACTCTTGCTTGCAGCGGGGAACAAAATACCAGCAGACGCGCGTCTTATTGAAGCAAAGAATTTGAAAACCGATGAGGG
>CAYHPG010000062.1:0-5228 GCA_964358625.1 uncultured Gammaproteobacteria bacterium | reverse complement strand
GAAAAGATCGTTCCCTACGCGTGCGCAGATGCTGATTACACGTGGCGTTTGTATGAGAAATTTACGAAAGACGAGCGCTGGATAACCGTGCAGAAACTTTTTGACGAAGTGGAGATGCCGCTTCTTCCTGTGCTCATTGCAATGGAGACGCGCGGAATCAAAATTGATACGATATTGTTACAGAAGCTCTCGGAAAAAGTCGGCAAACGTCTCGACACGCTCGCCGAAACTATTCACAAACTTGCTGGAAGTGATTTTAATATAAACTCCCCACTCCAACTCAAAGAAATTCTTTTTGAAAAATTACAGATTTCGACGAAAGGCATTGGGAAAACAAAAACCGGACTCTCTACGGCAGCGGACGAGTTGGAAAAGATGAAAGGCGTCCATCCCATTATCGAGCCCATTATCGAATACCGTGAACTTGCAAAATTACAATCAACCTATCTTGAGGCATTGCCAGCGCTCGTCAACCCCCATGACGGCCGACTGCACACGAGCTTCAACCAAACCGTGGCGGCGACCGGCCGGCTCTCTTCCTCGGATCCGAATTTGCAAAATATTCCGGTGCGCACCGAGCTTGGCAATGAAATTCGCAAGGCGTTCATCACAGAGAAAGGTAACGTGATTCTTGCAGCGGACTACTCGCAGATTGAATTGCGTGTTGCGGCGCATCTTGCGAATGATGTCAAGATGATTGAGTCATTTCAGGCAGGCGAAGACTTTCATCAGCGCACTGCGGCAGAAATTAACGGCGTGCCGTTTGAAAAAGTGACGAAAGAAATGCGGTACGCGGCGAAGGCGATCAACTTTGGTATTTTGTATGGCATGGGATCAACGAGTTTGGCGCAATCAACCGGACTCTCGCGCGATGAAGCGCGGGCGTTTATCGAAAAGTATTTCGTCATCTACAAAAATCTTGCCGAATATGTTGAGCAGACAAAAGCGCTGGCGCGGTCCATGGGCTATGTGGAAACACTCTTCGGTCGTCGGCGGTATCTCCCCGAGATTAAATCCGGCATGCCACAGGTGCGCGCCGCCGCAGAACGCATGGCGGTGAATATGCCGGTGCAGGGTACTGCCGCGGACATCATGAAACTTGCGATGATCAAAGTCCAAAAAAGTTGTCAGTTGTCAGTTGTCAGTTGTCGAATGTTGCTGCAGGTGCATGATGAACTTGTTTTTGAAGTATCGAAAGATGCGGTTGCCGAGACCGCACGCATGGTGCGCGAGGCAATGGAGTCCGTCGTAAAACTCCGCGTTCCGCTCAAAGTTGCAATCGAAGTCGGCTCTAACTGGGGGGACCTCAATCCTTTATAATTCCAGAGATCGTATCTCTGTAAATTACAGAGATACGATCTCCGAATGTTGTATGCGCACCCATCACTTTATCAATGAATGTTTTTATCACGTTTTTAGTCGTGGCGTTGAGAAACGAAATATTTTTGCGGATGACGATGATTATTTGCATTTTGTTCATTGTCTCTACGCATTGAACGATCGTCATCCTAAGATTGATTCGCGATTACGCAATGCGCAAAATGATGATCATACATCGCGCGAACGTCTTGTTGATATTGTGAGTTGGTGTCTTATGCCAAACCATTTTCACCTGTTACTCCGTCAGCGTATTGACGGTGGCGTTACGTTTTTTATGCGAAAACTTGGCATTGGACACGCGATGTATTTTAACAAGAAATACGAGCGCAACGGTGTACTCTTTCAGGGAAGATTTAAATCGGTCCCCGTTGGTCGCGATGAATATCTTCTACACGTCATACGGTATATTCATTTGAATCCCGTGGATTTAATCGAGTCAGGATGGAAGGAACAGGGTATAAAGCATTGGTACGCGGTGAATCAATTTTTGGAGTCGTACCGTTGGTCAAGTTATCGCGATTGGATTGGACAGAAAAATTTTCCGTCACTCCTTGGACATACGGTTGCGCAAGAAATGTTTTTTGGGAGCGATGATCATCGTTCATTTGTGCAGGCGTGGCTTGCAGGGGATCGAGAACGCATTACTTCCCTTCTTTTTGAATAATTTACAGAGATACGATCTCTGTAAATTTACAGAGATCGTATCTCCGAAGTGCTTCGAAGTATGGATAATACGATAATTGTAAAGACGTTTAGCGAGATGGCCGACATGCTCGAGATTTCGGGTGAGAATAGGTTTCGTGTGCAAGCGTATCGGCATGCGGCGCAGACAGTAGAATCGGCAACGCATGATCTTCGGATACTTTCAAAAAAACAACTCATGGAAATGCCGGGTATTGGTGACGATCTTTCGGATAAAATTATTGCAATCGGAAAGACTGGTACGTGTAAAGAGCATGAGCAGTTAAAAAAGAAAGTACCGGAGGGACTTCTCGACGTGCTCGAAGTAGAAGGAATGGGTCCCAAAACAACTGCACTTGTTTGGAAAAAATTCGGTGTGACAACGGTGCTGACGCTCGAGCGACTACTCTCGACCGGCAAACTTGAAAAAGTCTCTGGATTTGGCGCAAAGAAAGTGGCAAATATCCAACGCGGCATCGAGATGTATAAAAAACTTGATCAACAGCATCCATTAGACGGCGTATTTTCGAAAGAGGAAGAGAGAGGCAGGATGCGCCACGGTTTGGGGCTCATCGAAGAAAAAGATATCCGTGGGGATATGCATACACATTCACGTTGGAGCGATGGGCGTGAAACGATCGAAGCGATGGTGCGCGAGGCAAAGAGTCGTGGTTACGACTATATTGCGATCACTGATCATGCATCATCTATGGGGATGGTTCGCGGCATTAAGCCGAACAATATTGAAAAATATATTCGCGAGATTCGTGACGTTGAAAAGCGCATCGGCGGCATCAACGTACTCGCAGGTGTCGAGGTTGATATCGAAAAAGATGGTACGCTTTATTTATCCGATACGCTTCTCAAAAAATTTGATTTTGTTGTTGCCGCAGTTCATTCCAATATGAAGCAAGATCGTGCGACGGCGACGAAACGAATTATCCGCGCGATGGAAAATCAGTACGTGCACTGCATTGGACATTGTACGACGCGCATCATCGGGAAACGTGCGCCGATGGATTTGGACATGGAGATCATTATGAAATCCGCAAAACGCACGGGTACGATGATGGAATTGAATGCACAATTTTTACGCCTCGATTTGAGCGACGTCCATTGCCGAATCGCGAAGGAGCATGGAGTGCGTGTCGCTATTTCCACTGATGCTCATCGCATGAGCGATTTTGATATGATGCGCTATGGGATTGCGACCGCGCGTCGCGGGTGGCTGGAGAGAGGAGATGTTGTAAATACATGGTCATGGAAAGAGTTTCAAAAGATGCTATACTAGCGCTATATGGAACACCCATTTCCTTTCACTGTTGATTTATTGAAGCAGGTGATTGATAAGGCGCCGGTGTTTTTTCCTGCGCATCGGAGAAAAGAGATGGAGGCAGCGCTTGCGCAGTTTCGAGCAAATACATCAGCTACGCTTGCCAATATTGAAAAAGCGATTATTGATTTTGGACGAGAGATTTGGCCATACCGAAAATCGTTTTGGTCTATTCATGATACGGACGGCAAACCAAAAGAAGAAAAATATTTGCGTGAAGAGATAGAGAAAGAAGGGATCATGAAAAAGTATGAAGCATTTTTACAGAAAGGAGGAAAACATGGAGACTTAAAATATGGCAGCCAACAGTTTGAATCATTTTTTTTACCCGAAGAAAAAGTGGCGCTTATCCGCGCGCGTTTGCAAGCGCACGAGCGGTTGGTAGGAGAGATTCATGATTTATGCGGAGGCGATCGGATGAACGAATGTACGATCTATTTTGCACGATACAAAAAGGAGCAAGCAGAACTTGATCAGTTGATTGTGTCATTTCGCGCGCTTGCGGAAAAGACGAAGAAGTATCGCGATGAAATTTTGAATCGCGCGCATGTGTTTGAGGCGGGGTGGAGCGGGGTGGAGCGCGAGACAACGCGTACCGAGGTGGAAGCGGCGATTGAGTATTATGATGCAATGCGAAAGAGTGAGGGGTTTATTGGGAAATGAAATTTTTTTTAGGAATATTAATAATAGGAGGAGCTTTTTGGCTCTTTTTGTTTTTATTTAATGGTGGGAAATCGGATATCTATGTCTCTCGCGCTATTGTGCAACAGACGCCGGGGTTGCCCATAACCCCTCCTCACCTCCCCTTATATAAGGGGAGGACGGGTGGGGTTAATGATCGCGCAGATGCAAGGGTGCCCCTTGTCGCGACAAGGGGCACCCTTGCGACGGCTGATGGTACCGTGCTGGTCACGCGCGTGGTTGATGGTGACACGATTGAGATTGATGGTGGTGAAAAAGTTCGGTATATCGGCGTGAATACGCCGGAGTCCGTGGATCCGAGACGCAAAGTACAGTGTTTTGGGAAGGAGGCGAGCGCATATAATAAGAAGATGGTTTTAGGCAAGCGTGTGCGTCTGGAGCCAGATATTGAAGATCGCGACAAGTACGGCCGTCTCTTGCGCTATGTGTGGCTCGGCGATACGATGGTGAACGAACAACTCGTTTCCGACGGCTACGCGCAAGTGATGACGATTCCACCGAATGTGAAGTACGTGGATCGTTTCAAAGCCGCGCAAACCGAAGCGCGTGAGGCGAGGCGTGGGCTGTGGGAGAAGTGTAGGAAGTAGATCGTTTTAGTTTTGCTAAAAAGTTGTAGTAAAATTGAAACGTATGGATTGCTTGCTGGACATTCATTTGATTTTGATTTATACTGGAGTTATACATTTCACTTTTAGTACATTATGGTACAAAAACTGAAACGCATAGACGTAGAAGAAAAGTTGAAGTCACTCGGAGTGTCTGTTTTTAGCCCGCGTGAATTTCGCGATATTTTTAGAGTTTCTCTCAACACTGCATCTCTTTTTATTGCACGGAATCTCAAAAGCGGTTTGTTTGTAAAAGTGCGCAATGGGTACTACATTGTGAAAGATAGCTCGGTATCAAATTTTTTTATTGCGAATAAGATTTATTGCCCATCATATATTTCCCTCAACGCTGCTCTTGCGCACTACAATATTATTCCGGAGGTTGTCTATGCAACAACTTCTGTGACGCTCAAAATATCTCGGGAATTTTCGACGTCGAAAGGACTTTTTGTGTATCAACGCATCAAGAGAAGTGACCAGTACCCCTTTTAGTAGACACCTTCTTCAACGAGTTTCTTCGACCTTTG
>CAYHPG010000061.1:0-5242 GCA_964358625.1 uncultured Gammaproteobacteria bacterium | reverse complement strand
CTCACTCCGTACGCCAAAGTTAAAAACGGCGTTGTTACCGACGAGGTTATTTACCATAATTTTGAGCAATTATTGGAGTTCCGAATTGGGGATGTTCGAGATTATCATTCGGTTTGTTCAGTTCTTAAAGGAGCTGATATTGTTATTAATGCCGCTGCGTATAACGACGTGGATGGCGCAGAGAAGGACGCAACGCTCGCAAATAAAATCAATGGCGAGGCGGTTGAGTATCTTGCGGAAGCGGCGGCAGAGATCGGCGCGACTTTTGTGCATTATTCGACAGATTACGTTTTTGATGGCGCAAAAAAAGATGGCTATCGCGAGGATGACGCACCGAATCCGATTTCTGCCTACGGAAAATCAAAATTTCTTGGCGAACAAAAGATTTTGTCATTGCGAGCGGAGCGAAGCAATCTAAAATCTTATCTTATACGAACGTCAAGGCTTTTCGGCAAACAGGGGAGTGGCAAGCAGAGTTTCGTTGATCTCATGCTCGCGCGCGCAAAAAAACCGGAGATCGTATCTCCGTACGGAGATATGATCTCCGTAGTTGACGCAGAAGTATCAAGTCCAACCTATGTCGAAGATCTTGCTCGGCGTACACGCGAAATCATTGAACAAAAAAAACCAAGCGGCATCTATCACGTCACCAATAGCGGTGCTACGACATGGTACGGTTTCGCGCAGGAAGTTTTTCGACAAACATTTGAGGTCGGACCTCACAAAGGAGGTCCGACCTCGGAGTATAGAAATATGCCCCTTATAACGGCGGTGCCAAGCTCGCGTTTCCCTCGTACCGCAAAACGTCCCGCCTATTCGCAACTTCTGAATACCAAGCTTCCGCCCTTGCGTTCATGGCAAGAGGCGCTACGTCATTATTTGACACATGATTTTCCGAGAGTATAATTATGTATTATGACAGAGCAAACAAACAATCATGAGGTGACACTGGAAGATTTAGCCACAATGGTAAAGGGTGGTTTTGATTCTGTGGATAAGAGATTTGATGCTGTGAATGAGAGATTTGAAAAGATGGAAAAAACAATGAAAGAAGGATTTGAAAAGAATGTACGAGAGCATGAAGCAATTCAGCTTCGCCTCGATAATGTTGCCCATCGTTTTGAATTTATTGAACTGCAGAAACGTGTGGAGGTTTTAGAAAAGACCGTTGGTGTTAAGAAATAAAACCTCAATTTAGTTATTGGATCATTACATCCGGATGAAGACAGATCCGGATTTTTGTTGCAAAAAAATCCTCTGGCGGAGGATTGCACATTGCTATGGCGATGATCGTGAAAAGGAGTGAGGGCAGAATAAAAAAAAGAGTTCCGATTCAGATGCTGTTGTCGTAGCATCGAATCGGAGCCTATTCCTCGGGAAAGCAGCCCCCCAACTGCTCTCCCGAGGGTTTACGTCTACGGCTTCACGACGGTGTGGGTGATGGGGAGTCCTTGCGGACTGAATCCATCATTCACACGGTATGCGTTTCCGTACAGCCATTCCATGGACGTGATCGTGATCGATATCCACGATTCCATCTGGAATTGCGCTGTACTTTCCGCATCGATCCAGAGATTGAGTTGCTTTCCGGGTTCTAAGGATGTAGGAGAAGTTTGTATTTTGTCTTGCACTTTGTCAATGCTTTGGCTAGAATGATAGGTATAGTTCTCGACAGACTCGAACAATAATAATTCTATCACCTATGAAAGGTGTTATCCTCGCGGGTGGACATGGCACGCGCCTGCTTCCGCTTACCAAAGTCACGAACAAGCATCTTTTGCCGGTCTACAATAAACCGATGATTTATTATCCCTTGGAAACATTGATCAAGGGCGGCATTTCGAATATCATGATTGTTTCCGGAAAGGGGCACGCGGGACATTTTTTGGAACTCCTTGGATCTGGAAAAGAATTTGGCGTGACGCTTTCGTATGAAGTGCAAGATGAAGCGGGCGGCATTGCGCAGGCGCTTTCGCTTGCGAAGGATTTTGCGGACGGCGATAAAATTGTCGTGATTTTAGGAGACAATCTTTTTGAGGACGACGATGCGGTCGGCAAGGCGATTCATGAATACAAACATCAATCATCCAAAACGTCGGATGGGCGTACGGTCGGTGGAGCAAAGATTTTTTTGAAAGATGTGCCGGATGCGGAACGATTTGGCGTGGCAACGATCGAGGGTCGTACCATTACCAAGATTGAAGAAAAACCGAAACATCCGGAGTCGAAATACGCCGTGACTGGGCTCTATTGTTATGATAATCAAGTGTTTGACGCAATCAAAAATCTAAAGCCCTCCGCGCGTGGAGAGCTTGAAATTACCGACGTGAACAACTTTTATGTGCAACAGGGGACGATGACGTATAAAATTCTTGATGGCGCATGGACCGATGCAGGAACATTTCCATCGCTCCTTCGCGCAACGATGATCGCCGCAAAGAAAGAAGGAGCGATTTAGCGGTCAGTGATGCTATAGGCAGAAAGCCCGTTCCGTTCCTGCGCAAAGAGCAGCGTGCCCGTTTGGTTTACGGTCATTCCTTTCAAATCTTTTATGGTGGTGAGCGTAACACGATTGCGAACGTCGCGATTGTCGATTTCCGTGACCGTGATAGCATCATTCGTCCCATAAAATATATATTCATTTTCCGGATCCCACGCCATGGCGTGAATTTTTTTTGTCTCATCAACAATAGTTTCCCGCGTTGATTGTTCCAGATCAAGGACGGCGAGCGTTTTCCCCGTGTTCCAGAGCAGACGATTTCTTTTTGGCGACCACTGCGCGGCAATAACGCCGTCAATTGTTTCTTGGATCGGATAGAGCGTGGAGGTGCCCTTATCAATAAGAAGAATGCGTTTATGCTCCTGGTCGAATACGGTGATCATGCTGTCTGGGCTTTCGGGAAGGAATGTTACGTTATTTTTCGGTGCGTCAGGAAGCGCGAGACGGCGTTCGAGTGCTTGCTTTGACGCGGCAAATGAAGTGATGGAAAGTACACCACGTTCGATACGATAGAGAATATCGTCTTCAACAACGTAGGGTGACGCGCTCTCGAGCGTACCGATAGAAGCACGTTGCGTGTCACCGCGGAAAAAATCAATCTCCAGCAGTTGATATCCCGGTTTTAAGGGCGCTGCTCGTTTGTAGCCATAGAGTCGGTCGTCATCATCCGTATTCCATGTCACGCGGAGAAGGCGCTCGGCACTGAATGTGACGAGTGGAATTGGCGCTCCTTGTTCTCCCCCTATTGTCGCAATAAATTGTTCGCCGTTTTCCGATTCTATGAAGAGGCGACGCGCGTTTGGTGACCAAAGCAGATGCGTTATTGTTGACGACTTTTTTTGAGGGAGACTCATTGGCGCGGCGATTTTTTTCGTGCGCGTGTCGAACAGGATAATGCGTGACGGATCCTTCTTCGTTACCAGTGCGATCGTTTTTTTATTCGGTGATTGCGCAGATACGAGTATCGTGTCATTGATCACGCGTTCTGGAACACTTTCTTTCTTCCAGAGGACCATGTGCTGCGCGAATGTTGTTTTTGATGGTTCGATCCACAGTCGTTTTTGCCATGGAAAATATCCTTCCTTTTCGATGGCGATGGTGTAGCGCCCGGGAATGAGTCCCGAAAATCGCGCGGGTGCTTTTTTCGCGCCAACAATATTGTTTAATCGTAAAAGCGCGGTTGTTGGTCTGTAGCTCGTAAGAAGAACGCCGGTTTCTTGAATTTTTCCGCGTTCCCAATTGTACCGATAGCCAGCGGTATACAAAATAAGCAGCGGTGCAGTGAGCGCGAAAACGCCGAGAAAAAGAAAAAAGATGTAACGGCGATACGTTCGCGACATACGTTAACTTGATTTTATTGTTTTAAAACAGTACACTACAAACATGTCTTTATTTCGTATCAACGGCGGCAAACAATTGCGTGGAACGGTTGCGATTTCGGGAAGCAAGAACGCAGTGCTGCCAATTCTCGCGGCAACGCTTCTTACGGACGAACCGTGCATGGTGCGCAATGTTCCGCGCATTAAAGACGTGGAGCGACTCCTCGAACTCTTACAGAGTATTGGTGTGACACACGAATGGGTTGGCGAACATGACCTTCGTGTCGTAGCGCGTGACGCACATGTGCAAACGCTTGACCGAAAAACATTCGCGAGTCTCCGTGGGTCTATTTTACTTTGGGGTTCGCTTTTGACGCGCTTTCGTGATGTAATTATTCCTGAAGCAGGAGGGGATATCATCGGCAATCGTCCGATTGACGCGCATCTTTCCGCATTGCAACAACTTGGAGCGACCATTCTGCAACAGAACGGTTCATATCATTTCTCTGCACCAAATGGATTAACGGGCGCTCTCGTTATTTTACCAGAATTTTCAGTTACTGCAACAGAGATTGCGCTCATGGCAGCAGTGCGTGCAAAAGGGCGGACAACGATTAAGATTGCTGCCGCAGAGCCGCATGTGCAGGATCTTGTGGCATTCTTGCAAAAAATGGGTGCCAACATTGCCGGCGCAGGAACGCACACGCTGACGATTGATGGTGTTTCCGAGCTGCGTGGCGCTGATCATGCGGTCATACCGGACCAACTGGAAGTCGGAACATTTGCAGTTGCCGCAGCAGTAACTGGCGGTGACGTCTTGATTACGAATATTGTTGCGGACCATGTTGATCTTGTGCGATTGAAGCTGCATCAGATCGGCGTCAAAACCGAATTGACTGATCATGCATTGCGCGTGACTGCATCGTATCCACTTCGCGCGTTTCGTTTACAGACGTTTCCCTATCCTGGGTTTCCTACGGATCTGCAAGCGCCGTTTGGTGTTCTCGCAACGCAATGCTCGGGGACGAGCCTCATTCATGATCCGATGTATGAAGGGCGCTTGGGGTATGTCCATGAGCTCGTGAAGATGGGAGCGAATGCGGTGATTTGTGATCCGCATCGCGTGCTTGTTACTGGCCCCACACCATTGCATGGGCAAGAAGTAAAGTCGCTTGATATTCGCGCGGGCGCAACGTTGCTTATCGCGGGGTTTGTGGCAGATGGAGAGACGATTATCCATGATGCGGAAATTTTGGATCGTGGATATGAAAAGTTTGAAGAGCGATTAGCGGCATTAGGGGCTGACATTCGCCGTGAATAAATCCGAAATTCGAATGACAAAAATAAAAAACACGTTTAAATTCAAACCTTTCATAAATTCCAGAGATCGTATATCTGTAAATTTACAGAGATACTATCTCCG
>CAYHPG010000060.1:0-5243 GCA_964358625.1 uncultured Gammaproteobacteria bacterium | reverse complement strand
TTTGTTTCACCTCGGACGATGCATCGAAGAAAAAATTTTAGGAAAATTTTTTCTTCCAAAGACTTCTAACGGGGTCAACTCTAATTTCTTTTGGTAGGGTACGGATATTGTATCATCAGGTGGTAACTCCCCTTACCCCTCTTATGGTAAGAGGGGGAAATATATGGACATCAAATTGGAAAAATTACCCAAAGGACATGTGGCGTTTACGATTACGGTGTCGGTTCTCGAACTCGCGCCATATCTTGATCGTGCCGCAAAAAAGATTTCGGAAGAAATAAAGTTCGAGGGGTTTCGTCCGGGACATGCGCCGTACGATATGGTGAAAGCACGCGTGGGGGAGATGAAAATTTATGAAGCAGCTGCGGAAGAGGCGGTGCGCGATACGTACCCCAAAGCCGTTGTTGCTGAAAAGATATCGACGATCGGCTCTCCGGCAATTGATGTGCTGGCACTTGTTCCGGGGAATGCATTCGAGTATCGCGCCACTGCATCAGTGCTTCCTGAAGTGACACTCGGAAAATACGAGGGGATGAGCATTGAAGCGAAAAAACCGACAGTAACAGAAGAGGACTTACAAAAAGTTTTAAAAGAACTTCAGGGAGCGCGGCGTAAAGAAACGGTTGCCGCCCGTGCGGCGACAAAAGAAGATAAAGTGCTTGTCGACCTTGAGATGTTCCTTGATCGCGTGCCGCTTGATGGCGGGCAAACAAAAAACCATTCCATTTTTCTTGCGGAAGCATACTATATCCCCGGACTCACCGAGCAGCTTATTGGCATGAAAAAAGATGAGACAAAAGAATTTGAACTTGTGTTGCCAAAAGAAAATTTTCAAAAACACATTGCGGGGAAATTGGTAAAATTTCGCGTGAAGGTGAATGACGTGTACGCGCTCGCGGTACCACAACTGGACGATGCCTTCGCTGGCACGCTTGGGCAGAAGACACTCGAAGACTTGAAAACAATTTTGCGTAATAATTTACAGGAAGAGCGGAAGCAGAAGGAAGAGAATCGGCAGGAGATCGAGCTTTTAAAACAGTTGGTGAAGCGATCAACATTTGGTGACATTCCCGATCTTTTAATGACCAATGAGACCGCGCGGATGATTGAGGAGCTGGAACAGACTATTGCGCGGCAGGGCGGCGAATTTGAAAAATATCTCGAGTCGATTAAAAAAACGCGTGCGCAGATTGCTCTGGATTTTGCTCCTGAAGCGCTCGAGCGCGTGAAAACTGCGCTTGTGGTGCGCACGGTGACGGACAAAGAGCAGATTGTAGTAACCACGGAAGAGCTTCTTGAAGAAACGAAAAAGATGGAACGGGTGTATCTCAATGATGCTGCAATGCAAAATCGCATCCGTTCTGGCGACGGACAAGACTATATGCGCAATACGTTACGGAATCGAAAGACCATTGCCTTCCTGCGGTCCAAAGCGGCAATAAAAAGGTGATTGACAAGAGGAGTACGACCGTGTATAGTATCCACACTGTTCTTTTTTAAGACTTTCTGTAATTAGGTCGACAGGATGGTCTTCCTTTAAACAATTTCATGACGACAATACTATGGCAGGACAAAACCAGGATCAGGATTTCGTAGAGTACGTTGCCAAAGCGCTCGTGAATCGTCCGGACGATGTGTCTAGTACACGCACGGTCGATGAGATGGGAGTCCTTATCACACTCAAGGTGAATCCCGAGGATATGGGATACGTCATTGGGCGACAGGGATCAACCGCACGCGCGCTCCGCACATTGCTTCGCACCGTTGGTGCCAAGAACAATGCACGCGTCAACTTGAAGATTTTCGAACCCGAGGGGTCTCGTCGCTTCGAGCGTCGCGATGATGCAGGTGCTGTGCCGGCAAGAGAGCCGATCGACACCAGCGCAGTCGACAATCTCCAAATTTAGTTTCAAAATCCAAACAAGAACCGTGGTACGAAAGTGCCGCGGTTTTTGGTTTGTGCGAGAGCGGTTTTTATGCTATACTTTTTCTATGACTATGGCGCTTCAAGCACTCATCAAAAAGAAACCATTGCTTATTTGGTACACAAAGAATTATGAGCACCTCTCAGACGAAGCGATCGTGGAGAGCGTTTTGAATTACGGTGATTGGAAGGATGTGCAGAAAGTTTTTTCGATTTTGGGGATGAAGAAGACAGCAGCGATTTTTAAAAAGCAGACGACACGGCGGAAGTGGGGACGCACGAACTATCGTCCGGAAATTAAGCATTATTTCAACTTATATTTTCGAGCACATGCATAAGGAGATTTTAACAACGACGCAAGTTGATCTTCTCCCCCTTGTAAAGAAATTTTCGAAGGATTTTTTTCTTGTCGGAGGCACTGCGGTTGCCTTACACCTTGGTCATCGGCGGTCAATTGATTTTGATCTTTTTTCGTTCAGTGCATTTAACAATCTTTCCGTCAAAGGACGTATTGCACGAAAAGCGATGATCGAGAACATTTTTGTGAATAGGAAGGGAGAGCTCACGATGGATGTTGTAGGAGTACGTATGACATTTTTTGAATATCCGTTTCAGATACCACTGACGCATCGGTTTGGCGATATCGTTCGCATGCCCGATCTTTTGACGCTTGCCGCAATGAAAGCGCACGCGTTGGGACAGCGAGCGAAATGGAAAGATTATGTAGATTTATATTTTGTGATCAAAAAACATCATGGGGTGGAGAATATTATGCGAAAAGCGAAACAGATTTTCGCGAACGAGTTCAATGAGAAAATTTTCCGAGCGCAACTCGCCTATTTCCAAGATATCAATTATTCAGAGGAAGTTGTTTATATGAAGGGCTATGCAGTTTCGGACGCGACCGTGCGACGAGAGCTTCAGCAATGGAGTGTCGCGTAACGAGCGCAGTCGCGCTGAAGGCGACGCAGTCGATAACCTCCAAATTTAAGATCAAAAAACTATTCTATTCCACACCTGGTGTGAAATAGTTTAGATCCCGATCCCCGTCGGGATTTTTTGATTGTGCAAAACCCGCCCTTGACCCCGTTAGAAGCAAGGCGCCCCAAGGTGCCTGTAGCACTGCCCTTGGCAGGGCGGATTCTAACGGGGCTTGACGTTTTGGTCGGGGGGGGGGTATGCTTAAGGAAGATTTAACATTAATTTATTACTATGGGAGAATCTAATAGAGAGGGGTCCCTGCCATCAGAAGCGATTGGAAGAGAAAGCGAATCACAGAAAGAGGCGATTCGCTATCTTGTCGATCTTGTTTCGAAGACTACGGGTAAATTTATTGGGGTAAAGTCAGATTGTCCAACAAACAATAATCCGTATGTTGGTGCAAATATAGCGGTAGATTACTTACATCCTGATACCAGTACACTACAAGGTGAATTGGGAGGTACGCATTACACATATGATAGAACAAAAGAACCAGAAGATCCGGATGCGCGCAGGAAAGAGATTATTGAAGCGCGTATTAGCTGAGGATCTCCTGTGTTTGACGATCAGATAGTCATGTGCGGTTCATCAAACCCTGGTATAGAAACATACGGCTCTGACGAAATAGATTTTGCCGGCAAAAGAATATTCAATCACGCATATAGATATGCTGCGAGCGAAGAAGACAGTCGAGATGATTGGAAGTTTGTTCCCAACTCCGCTCTTTCATTTGAAGGAGGGGGTGCAACAGGTAGTAACGGAGAAATTGATTTGATTTTATACGAGTCAAGTCTCTCTATTAACAAATATATAGTTGAGAAAGAATTGGATAAAGATCCGGCGTATCACAAAATCCCATCAGATATTTTAGATGAAGCAAAGAAACTTTTTATGGAAAGACTTAGAGAAAAATTAAAGGACAGCGTATATAGTGCTAGCTTCCAAGTTAATGATTTTTTGATGAATTTTACACTCGAAGAATTTCTTGGTTTACTTAGATCTGATAATGGTATATCTGATGAAAGAAAGTTGGATCTACGCAAAGAGATAGAATCAGCATCGAACATAAAGGATGTAGAAAGGAGACGAATGCACCCTTGGAGGCAAGAGTAATATTCTCAATCCCTCTTCGTGACCTGATTTCTCTATAAATAAGGCAGAAGCCCTCATTAGTAACGATGGGGGTTTTTGTTTTTTCCCTTCTTTGCTACGGTAAGTATATGCAATTCGATATTATCACTATCTTTCCTGAAGCATTCACCTCGTATTTTGTCACGAGTATACTGAAGCGTGCGCAGGAGAAAGGGCGGGTAAAGATCGTCGTGCATAATTTGCGTGACTATACGACGGACAAACACAAGACCGTAGATGATAAGCCGTACGGAGGAGGAGCGGGGATGGTGCTTAAAGTTGCTCCGCTTTATAAAGCGGTTACAACTTTGAAGTCGAAAGTCTATAAAGTCTCCGCCAAAGGCGGATCCGCCTCCGGCGGAAAAAGTCGAAAGTTAATCCATTCGACAAGCTCAGGGTCTACGGTTGTTTTATTGGCGGCGGGGGGGAAGCAGTTTGATCAGCGTATGGCGGAAAAATTCGCAAAGTTTGATCAGATTATTTTCATTTGCGGACACTATGAAGGCGTTGATGCGCGCGTTGAGAAATTTGTGGACGAAATTGTGTCGGTTGGGCCGTATGTACTGACGGGTGGTGAGCTCCCCACGATGACCATCGTGGATGCCGTGACGCGGCTTATTCCCGGGGTGCTTGGAAATCCGGAGTCGCTAAAGGAAGAGTCCTTTAGCGAGATTGCAGATTTCAGATTGCAGATTTCAGATTTAAAAAATAAAAAAAATCATAAATCTAAAATCATAAATCTAAAATTCAAAGAATATCCGCATTATACGAGACCGGAAGTGTTCGCGTCGAAAAAAAATACGCACTGGGCGGTGCCGAAGATATTGCTCTCCGGCGACCATAAAAAAATAGAGGAGTGGCGTAAAAAGAATGTGGGGAAGTAGTGGAAAAGAGGGGTTGATCGTGGGCTATTGACAGTAAATGGCGTAAGCGGTACAGTGAATCAGTACAATAAATGTGCCTATGAATTGAAAAATTGGGAGTGCCATATTTCCGTATACGGGAAAGGGGCAGAAGAGAGTTGCTGAACGATCGGCATCTCTCTTCTGTTTTGAAGGCCAATCTCGTTGCAAGGGAAGCTGTTTGACAATTGAACCGCGACTAGTAAAAAACTGATGAGATGCGAAGGGCTGGACTGAGCATCCGAGCGAGGCGTAGTAAAACTACGGTGAGCGAGGAGCGGAAGGAAGCCCGAGCCCGAAGGGGC
>CAYHPG010000059.1:1521-5451 GCA_964358625.1 uncultured Gammaproteobacteria bacterium | reverse complement strand
GAATTGCGTGAATTCCGGATTGTGCGCGTAGTCTATGCCTTCGTTTCTAAAACACCGCGCAATTTCAAACACACGCTCAAAGCCACCGACAACAAGGCGCTTTAGATAGAGCTCCGGCGCCACGCGAAGGTATAAGTCGATGTCCAGGGCATTGTGGTGCGTTACAAAGGGTCGTGCGGTTGCTCCGCCGGCAAGCGTTTGGAGCATTGGCGTGTCCACTTCAAGATAATTGCGCTCAACAAAAAATGAACGGATCGCCCCGATGATTTTCTGGCGGCGCTCAAAAAGCAAGCGAATGTCCGGATTAGAAAGTAGGTCAAGCTCGCGATGGCGATAGCGAATTTCCGTATCCGAAAGCCCATGCCATTTTTCAGGTAAGGGTTGCAACGCTTTGGTGAGCAACTGCCACGATTCCACGAGCAATGTTTTCTCCCCGCGTTTGGTTGTGAAAAACTTCCCGCGCACTTGCACAAAGTCGCCCATGTTCACCCACTCATTCCAACGGGCATACACCCGTTCACCTACCACGTCCTGCTTTACATAAATCTGCACCTTGCCACTGCCGTCTTCGAGGTTCGCAAAACAAGACCCGCCGTGAAGACGAATCGTTGGCACTCGCCCCGTGAGCGCGACAAGTGTTTCTTTTTTTGCAAGCGCATCAAAATCGGCAAGCGCCAATGCAACCGTATGCGTGCGCTCACTCCGCGCCGGATAAGGATTCACGCCGTCTTTCCGCATTACGTGAAGCCGATCAATGCGTGTCTTTCGTTCGTCAATTTGTTGAGTCATATCTTTTTTAACCTCACCCTCCCCTCTCCTGCAAGGAGAGGGATTATTGTTGTATTGTACAAAAAAAGCGCCAAAAGCGCAATTCTTTCTTCATTTCTCTTTTTATTGTCACAATCTGGCGCTGTTAATCCGATCGGTATTAGAGCGCGAGCGGACATAGTTGATCCTAGACTAAGTCTGTTTTGTTCCAGACTTAGTCTAGGATAAGAGCAGAGGCGACCGAACGATAGCCCGAGGGATGCGCCGGAGTGTGACAATCTCCTCTTTATTCAATTCCCAAAATCGTATATCGGATAATACCTTTCGGCGCATGCACTTCAACAACATCATTCACGCGCTTGCCCAAAAACGCTTCCCCAAGTGGCGATTGGTGTGATATTTTTCCTTTTAACGGATTTGCTTCGTCAGATCCGACAATCGTGTACTCGCGCAGAGATGCATCTTCTGATTGCACTTTTACAACAGATCCAACTTCAACAAAATCCGCGCCTTTTGTATGCTTGATAACAACGGCATTGCGAAGTAAATCTTCTAATTCAAGAATGCGTCCTTCGAGAAATGCTTGCTCCTCTCGAGCGCTCGTGTACTCCGCGTTTTCAGAAAGATCTCCCATCTCTTTCGCGCGCTCAATGCGCTCTGCAATTTCTTTGCGACGAACATTTTTGAGCTCATCAAGTTCCTCTTTGCCCTTTTGCAACCCTTCCTGTGTAACGTATGAAGGTGACGAAGCCATAATAAAAAATTCAATGACAATGAAAGAAAGAATACCGGTCACTCAAAAGTATGTCAAGAGAGATGTCCACAGTGGAAATGTAAAATGCAAAAATCAAAATGAAAAATGATTTTCACATTTTAAATTGTCATTTTACATTTTGATCTTTAATTTTTAAATTAAAATAATCTCTGAATACTTCATATGCCACCGGCACTGCAGTGGAACTCCCCTCTCCACCTTCTTCGATCATGATTGTTACGACAAGTTCCGGATTATCATAGGGCGCAAAGCCAGTAAACCACGCGTGCGGTGGACGCTTGGATGACCATTCAGCAGTACCGGTCTTCCCTGCAACCGCAATGGGAAGTGTTGCAAGTCGTTGCGCACTTCCTGCGGTTACCGTTCGCCGCATTCCCTCCCGCACCACACGCACATTATTTATCGACGCAAGAGACGAAGCGATCGCGCGCGGTTCCGCATCACTCAGTAACTTCGGTTGCCATATTGTTCCGCCATTTGCAAAAAATGATGTCATTGCGGCAATCTGCAGTGGTGTTGCAATCACGTCTCCCTGACCAATAGAAACGTGGTAGGTGTCACCAATATACCAGATTTCATTACGCGTCTCTTTTTTCCACTCTGGTGTTGGAACAAGTCCATTGGCTTCATGCGGAAGATCAACGCCGAGTCGTTCACCGAATCCAAATTTTCGCATCCATGAACTCATACGATCAATGCCAAGCCCTTGGATCGTTCCATGTCCACCACCGATGGTATAAAAAAACGTATTTACGGATTCTGCAATTGCGCGGCGCACATCCGTGAGTCCATGCCCCCCTTCTTTCCAGTCAGGAAAAAACCATTGTCCCACAGAAATTCCCCCTTGAGAAAGAACCGTCGTTCCTGGCGTAATCACTCCCTCTTCAAGGGCGGCAAGGGCAATAAGAGGTTTGATTGTTGATCCCGATGGGTACTCACCAGAAATTGCGCGAGCAAAAAGTGGCTGTGATGGATCGGTAAAAAGCCGCGTGATATCATCGCGCGTCGTCTTCCCTGAAAAAATTTTTGGATTATACGCGGGGAGCGACACCAGTGCGCGAATAGATCCGTCACGAGGATCAAGCGCAACTGCAGCGGCGCCTTTCCGATCCCTTTTTGGGAGCGAATCGATTTGACGCTGGAGCGCCCCCTCCAATGTATACTGGAGATCCAGATCGAGTGAAAGGACGAGACGCTTTCCTACTTTTTGCTCCTCGCGCCGAACAAGTGTCTTTTCGTTTCCCAGCGCATCAATCTCAATAAAACGTTTTCCGTGTCGACCATGGAGAGCAGTTTCATAAAAACGTTCTATACCATTTTTCCCAACAAGATCGGATGCAAGATATCCTTGCTTCTGGCGAGCTGATAATTCATTTGCATCGATTTTTCCAAGATACCCGATAACATGGCCTATGGATTCCGGCATAGGATTTGTCTCTGATCCACTGGTATACGTCAATGGATAATCGCGCTTCTCTCGAATGGTAATATGAAATCCTGGAAGACGTTCCTCTTCGACCATAAAACGCATGGCATCGGCATAGGAAATCTGGTCGCGAAACGGAAGCGCTTGACGTTGTATCTGCGGATCCTGCGGCAATCCACGAATGTCTTCAATCACAGCAAGCGGCGATTCACGAAGAAGCGCGGCAACGCGCTCTAAGACAACGTGTCGTTCTGTCTCATAACGCGGAAGTTCTGCAGGAGTGAGTGTCACGATAAATTCTGGTGCATTTGCAACGAGTGGTCGTTGCCTGCTATCGACAATGATGCCTCGCGTTGCGCGATCGGTGATGATACGAATACGATTATTTTCTGCAAGCGCTGAAAAATAATTGCCACGAATGAGTTGTAAATACAGAAGACGACCAACAAAAATCGCAATAACTGCAAAAATACAACAAAGAAAAAATTGCATTCGTCGGCCACTCTGAAACACCCCGAGAAAACGAGAGGGTTCATTATCGTGCGCCTCGGGTACATCAAGAAAACTCTCCTCCGTCCATCGCACGCGATTCGGATGATGCACAATATCCCCCTCAAGTGGTGAATCAAAACGAAATGCCATATATTTAAAAATCGTGGGAACGAACAATAATGTACGGCTTCAACCGGGACGTGAACATATTCACTCCGTAAAAAAGAAGGATAAAAAATATCGTGTGGCTTACAAGCTGCGCGCCAAGAGACGCAAAGAAAAGAGCAAATGACCCTACAAACAGTGTACGTACGAGGAAAGCAATAACGGTGCCAACACCGCCAAGAATAAGCAAGGTCCAGAGTGATCGATTGGTAAAGAAATGGATGAAAAGCGCATTTGTTATAAGGAGCGTAAGCACTGTCGCAACGCTCCAATGCGCAGGAGCAAACGAGAGTTGGTCAAGAAA
>CAYHPG010000059.1:0-1511 GCA_964358625.1 uncultured Gammaproteobacteria bacterium | reverse complement strand
GCGCGATCGTATAACGGAAAATAATATTGATAAAAAGAACTGCAACAACGAGGACACTGACACGATCGACGCCAAAAAAAAGTGCTCCAAGTTGATGAAGGAGGACAATGCCAAGCGTAACGACGCAAAAAAGAGAAAGAGAGAGAATACGGCTTACCATACCGGATATACGCTACTCCTTTTCATCAGAGAAAAGGAGGATTCCGACGCGACGAATTGATGAAAGGGAAACGAACGGTCGAATCGTAAGATTCTGCCACGGACTATTTTCGAACGCTACCGCGTCAACCACGACACCCAATGGAAGCCCTGCCGGAACGCCATCATCAAGCCCGGATGTCGTGATGATATCATTTTTTTGTATGGTAACCGCGCGAGGAACAAAGGAAACAAGTAAGGTATCCGCTGATCCCTGACCTTCTGCAATTCCAAGAACATTCATATCACCCTCTCGCGTAACAGAGAAACGTTCACCACGACTTGTCAAAGGACGAAGGAATGAAAGCGCAAATTGTGTTTTTGCGATACGTCCAACAAGAATCCCCTTCCCCGTAACAACGGTCGCATACGGAATAATGCCATCACGCTTGCCGCGATCAAGAAGAAAAAAATCGTTTGCACCCTCATGGATCCGCGTAAGCATTGACGCGACAACTGGCGGAGGCAATGCGCGCGCTAATGCCCATTCGCTGATCATTGCGTTGTCGTCTTCCTGTCGCTTCTTTTCACGATCCAAAACGCGATCGCCCGCCAATGACTGGACCAATCCGAGCAATACATCCTTTTCCTTTGCATCATCAGATACCGGCGATGCAAATAACTCGGCAACGGGTGCAATAAATACACGAGTAACCCATGCAACGGGAACATCAAACGGAACACCAACGAAAGACAAAACAAGCAACACGAGAAGTGCGCTTGCGGCAATAAATCCTGGGCGTTTCAAAAATCGCATTTAGCGAAAATTCTTATCTATTTCTTGTGTCGGTGGAATAATAATATCTTGATAATCTTCAATATGTTCAAGAATGATCCCTGCCCCACGAACAACGCATGTTGTAGGATCATCGGCAACACGAACAGGGATTTGCGTTACCTCCGCAATGGTTTTATCAATACCACGTAAGAGTGACCCGCCACCAGTCAACACCATCCCTCGTTCAAAAATATCTGCAACTAATTCAGGAGGAGTTACTTCGAGCACCGCTTTGATATCTTCGGTGATCAATCGAATGGATCGACTCATTGCGTCACGCACTTGTACTTCATTTAACGTCAACTCACGAGGAAGTCCATTCATCAGGTCTCGTCCGCGAACTTTCATTTCCATCACCTCAACGCTTGGTTGTGTGGTGCCGATCTTCTTTTTGATGTCTTCCGCCATTTTCTCTCCAAGCAGCAGATTAAAATGATCTCGCACGTACTGGATGATGTTCTGTGTGAGTTCATTTCCTGCAGTTTGCAGGGATTTCCTTGTAACAACGCCATCCAACGAAAGAACGGCAATTTCC
>CAYHPG010000058.1:0-5500 GCA_964358625.1 uncultured Gammaproteobacteria bacterium | reverse complement strand
AACCTCGATATTCCTTCTTTTATTTTTTGGAGGACTACTCGTTCTTTATCTTAAGAGGAAGTTGTTGTCGCGCTCTTCAAAAAAATAGTACTAACTAATTTTTGAGCTAATGCTATTATTGCTATTTGACAGTACTGATAGCATCTGGTTAGATACCCTTGCGTTTCAAAGGAGGGAACGCGTGTTTCCTCAGAGGCCTCTAGATAGCGGAGAAGAGAAATGAAGACTATCGTTTTCCTGAAGCTCCTTGCGAGGAGTGTCCCCCGTATCGTGAAGGCGTTTCGTGATCTGGTAATCTATTGGATCTCGCTTCGTCTCCATAACGGAAAGGCATTCTCGTTCGAGGAGCGGTTTTGGAAAGCGGTGGTCGCTTTTCTGCTTCTCGGGCGCGGTCCCGACTTCGTGATTGGTATTAATCCGAGGGATGTCACGGATTTTTACCGACAGGTTCCGGTTCTCGCGTATCTACCTGATCGGTGGGTGCAGTGGCTTATTGAACATCAATGGCCATTGCTCTGCTCTGAGATTAAGGGGGTACGGGAAGTCTCTGGCGATGGCACCTTGAGTGGCGCTCCGAAGCGTGGCTACTACGTCGGAGTTTTTTTTAACCCGAGCATGGTGGACAGACACCTCAATGTTCGGAAGAAGATTCTCCATGCAGTACAGTTCGCCGAGACAACAGCGGGTGATCGTCACCTCATCTTCGGGCTTTCCGGGTGGATGGGGGGCGTGACTCGTAACGGTGAATGGCTGGTCAATCAAGGTGTTCAAGCCAGCATTGCAACTGGTAACGGGAATACCGCTGGCATCATCGCTGAGATGGCGCTTGAGCTACACGCTCTTGCGGGGCGCCACGTTCAGAAGCCGGTCATTGCTTTTCTCGGCGCTGCAGGAGTGATAGGGTCGACTGCCGCGGAGCTTTTCGGGAAGCTGCCTCTTTCGGCAACGATCCTGCTCGTCGATCTTCCGAAAAATGAGGGGCGTCTCCAGGCGCTTCGCGAGAAAATACAAGCGAGCCGCAGTCATCCTGTGGAGATCTCCGTAGATCGCACAGCACTCCGGCGCGCACAACTCGTTATCGTTACTACGAGTTCACCTAAAGCCGTGATCGAGCCGGGGGATCTTTCCCCGGGAACTGTGGTAATTGACGACTCAGAGCCTAAGAACGTTCCGCGCGAAGTGCAGACTTTGCGTCGGGATGTACTTGTCCTTCACGTCGTCTCTCAGATTCCCTCATCGATCCACCCCAATTTCAACTTCGGAGTTCCTGGGGAGGAAAAGGGAAGCTTGTTTACCTGCATGCCGGAGGTGTTCATCCTCGTAGCACGTAGACATCGCGGACACTTCGCGGTAGGAAATTCTGCCGTCGAAGTAGCTCTCGAGATCGTGAACTGGGGGAAGGGGCATGGGTTTGGTCTTCCTGTGCTCTACGATGTAGAAGGGAACGTGGTGCGCCCAGGAGATCTCGAATCATTCTGGCAGATGTACCACAATCCTAGCGGAACACTCAGCTTGAGTGGTCGTATCCGTCGGGTGGCGCCTCATTAAGAAGGCGCCTTTTTTATTTATTTATTTTCGATTTGAGGTATACTGTATTACGTATATGGATATTATCAATATCATTGTTGCTATTGCGACGATTATAAACTTCGTGCTCGCAGGGATTGTTTATTTTCACGGCAAGCGAAGTGGAATGAAGTTAGGTTATTCTCTCGTTGCCGTGAGTGTTGGTCTCTGGTCGTTTTCAATGGTCTTTTATCGTATCGCCGATTCGGCAATGGCAATGTTATGGGCGCAGGCTCTTTATATTAGCGCAAGTTTCATTGAGAGTACATTTTTATACTTTGCATATCTCTTCCCATCATCTCAGCAGCCTGCTCTTTGGAAGCGTATTATCATTATACTTTCTAATATTTTTGTAATTATAGCTATCTTAATTCCAGGTGGAGTGATTCGTGAAGTACGTATCCCAGAACAAGGTGAGCGGATTCTCCTTTGGGGTCCGTTTTATTATGCTTACGTTTTATATATAGTCGCCCTTTTTTACTGGGCTTTTCTTTTATTAATTAAGAAGATACGTCGTAGTAGCGGACTCGATCGCACGCAACTTTGGTATATTTTTATTGCATTTTTTGTTGCCGCAAATCTTGCATTTATTGGGAATCTTATCCTTCCTACATTTGGATATTTCAAACTGAATTGGCTTGGGCAAATTTTTACGTTTATTGAAGCTGGGATTATCGCGTTTGCTATAGTTCGACATCAACTACTTAATGTGAAAACCATAGCAGCGGAAATTTTAATTTCAGTAATCATTACTATATTAATAGCAGAACTTTTCTTTTCTACTTCAACCGCTGAATTCTTTTTACGCGTTGGATTTTTGATTGTTGTAAGTGCCTTTAGTTTTATGTTAGTCCGTAGCGTTATAAACGAAGTGCGACAGAAGGAGCAGTTGGAGGTTTTGTCGAAGGAATTAGGAGTAGCCAATAAAGAACTTTCTCGTCTCGATCAAGCAAAATCGGAATTTTTGTCCATCGCGTCGCATCAATTAAGAACGCCGCTGACGGCGATTAAGGGGTATAGCTCCATGTTGCTCGACGGGACGTTTGGGCCGGTGATTGGGAAAGTGAAAGAAGGAGTAGAGAAAGTGTTTGCATCAACCGAACGCATGGTGGCGCTTGTGAATGATCTTCTTGACACGTCGCGGCTTGATAGCGGACGCATGGTGTTTACGTTTGTCGAAACGGACCTTGGTGAAATTACAAAGAGCGTGTGCGACGAGCTCATGCCAAAAGGAAAAGAAAAGGGGCTTGCGATTGCCTGCACGGTGGCGCCAGCAACACCGAGAGTGTTTGTCGATCAAATGAAAATACGGCAGGTGTTGGTGAATTTTGTTGATAATGCGCTGAAGTACAGCGATACGGGGACGGTGGAGGTGAAGCTTGAATGTAGGTCCTCGACAAGCTCGGACAATAATAGCGAGGTGGTTTTCTCCGTACACGACAACGGGTGGGGGATGACGCCGGAAGAAATGGGGTTCTTATTTAAAAAATTCTCACGTGGACGCGGCGACACGTCGCAAATTAAAGGGACGGGGCTTGGGCTCTATGTCGCGCGCCGTCTTGCAGAAGCGCATGGCGGTCGCGTGTGGGCAGAGAGTCCGGGAAAGGGGCAAGGATCAACGTTCTTCCTCACGCTCAAAGTGGGGTGGAAGCCACCTACGGGAGACGGTGTGTATATGCCGAAGGAAGAGTAGATTTCACCTACCCTTCGACAAGCTCAGGGAATATTTTTCATAACTCCCCCAACCCCTCTTATCTTAAGAGTGGAATATATCCAGACTCGTCAAGTACGACTATGTCCAAAAAGATATACCTCAAGGTCACGAAGATACAATATTCAGGAGATTCGATCGGCGATGACATTCGCATTGCA
Organism: uncultured Gammaproteobacteria bacterium; assembly: GCA_964358625.1. Classification (GTDB taxonomy): domain Bacteria; phylum Patescibacteriota; class Patescibacteriia; order JACQSD01; family JACQSD01; genus JAUSHC01. Next base: position 2,062 of record CAYHPG010000058.1, on the reverse strand, counting down.
GGAAAAGTATTCGGTACACCATTTACTTTTGATCAAAAAATAAAAAGAGGGCAGACCCTCTTTCTTGATACCGAGGTTGGCAGCATGAAGCCAGATCAGTTGTCTTTTACCACCCCTCTTGTTCTCCAGGTGATAGAAAGAGATCCTGTCTTCAATGATGTTGGTAGCATCACCAAAGACGTAACGATCGATGTACAGAGGAATACAATATCACCGGCAATCTTCCGTATCGAGGTGCGAGAGTCAAGGGGTTTCGTGAGGCGACGAAAAGCTCTTTTCGAAATTACATGTGCAGTACGAGTTTCGGAGCCCACGGGAAACAGGTTTCGCAATAAAAATATTGCATGGTGGGAACACTGGAGAGAGCTAACGTCATACACCTATAAAGGCATTAACGGAAAAGAAGACTACAATCGATATGACGCATTCATCAGAAAAGTAGTCGCACGATGGAATAAAGAATTTTGTGATGATGCGTTTCCTCCGACCGATCCACTCGACCCCAATCTCGTGAAAGCGATGGTTTTTCAAGAGAGCCGAATCGGCTATGACTCTCGAGCCGCAATTGATGTCATGCAGGTTGGGGACACAAAGGACCCCGCACTCAAGACACTTCGTGGAAAATTGAAAGAGTATTGGATACATAAAGGGAAATTACAGTTATTGCTCTACGATGCAAAAGTGAGCACCGTTGAAGACAGTATCCACTGGGGGACGCGTTGGCTCTATCACAAAGCGCAGGAAAATAATATATCGAACAATACGCGAACATGGAGGTCGTGGCACCATGCGGTGAAACGATATGGCCCCGGAACAGATGCCTACGTGCAAAGCGTTTGGCGTATCTACAAAGAGGGAGACAAAAAAGAAAAAAGTCAAACAATGACCTTGTGGTCATTGAATCTCTTCATGCTTCTTTTTGGCGTCGCCATCTTCTTTCAGCCCCCCCACCCTTTGCTTCTTGAGACGATGATAAGAAAAGAGATGAATCCTGAGGAACGGATCTTCATTGAAGACATCGAGGCAAAGTATTGGCATGACCGGTCATTATTTTTTACAATTATTGCCCGTGAGAAAGATTGGTGGGAAGATATACGCGTTGGTAGAAACCGTGGTGGGAGTATTCAATGGGTGACGATAGACAAGGAACCAGCCGAGTCATCGATTTTGAAAGCCCGTTTTTTGACCGTGCGTGGATTCTCGAATCCGATCCTCGAAGTGTATGGGCAGACACATATGGGGAATGGCGCACTGTATCTCTACGGAGTTGGTGCAACAGAAGTGAAACTGCTGCTCACTGTTCCTGCCGCAGTTGATTCGTATTTCGACGATGCAACGCGACCCGAGCATTATGAACGGTATGGATATTCCCACTGCGGTGAAGTCATCCGTGGTGAAGCCCTTGAGAGTCGATATGCCGATATCAATAACGATGGAGTGGACGATCTCGCTCTCCACGGCGTGATTGATATGCTCTGCGAAAACAATGGCTCCACACAGCGCGTTAGAGTTGATAGCTTTGAGAGAGATGATTATTTTGTTCTGTAACTGGTCAAAGTGCATTCACCGAAAGAGCGTAACTCCTCTAGCCCCTCTTATTCATAAGAGGGGGTAAGCTCTGACGGAGTGTATATGCCAAAAGATGAATAGACCTTCATAACTCCCCTTGCCCCTCTTATCTTAAGAGGGGGAATATAATCTGATGGAGTATATCAACCGAAGGAGGAGTGAGTGCAATAAATTTGACAGAGAAAGTGGGCGGCGTATACTGAATATTATATGGAAATCAATCAACAAAAAACGCTCGACGACATTTTTGAAATTGTTACCTTCATTAAAGACAATGCGGTGACAAAGAATGAATTTGAAACGCGTCTTACTGAAATAAAAACGGAAATAATGACGCATATCGATAGTTTTGTTGTTTTGCATCAAAAACTTGATACAGAACTCACCGCCCTACGTTCGAAGTACACTCGCCTCGAAGATCACGTCCAGCAACTGGCGAAACATCTCAACTTCCAATTGCAATAACGATAAAAAAGCGACCGTTGTCATGATG
>CAYHPG010000057.1:0-5509 GCA_964358625.1 uncultured Gammaproteobacteria bacterium | reverse complement strand
CCAAAAGAGATTTCATTTGTGATATTGCTATCTCATTTAATTTCAACAATCGTTCTTTTTGCGATAATCCCATTTTTATAAATTCAGAATTGAGTGTTTCTAGATTTGCCAAACAAATAAGCTGATACACATCTGAGTAATCTCGCATATTGCCCTCTTTGTTTTTATTCAAACCTTTCCACTCTAAAGCAGTCAAACCAAACAATGCTTTGTTTAAAATATCTGCTTCATTTGCGTAAGTATTATTCGCATCTTTTTGTGAAAGCCGCTGCGGTAATATAATATTTTCTTTTATTGAATCTGTGTGAATCCGATAGTTAATTTTGGTTAAAGCTCTCTTTGCATCCCAACCAAGAATCAATCGCTCATTTTCTTCAACTTTCAAACGCTGGAACTCCTTAATTAAATACAGCTTGAACTCTGGAGAAATCCATGTGGCAAACTCAAAGGCGATATCTCTATGAGCAAATGTCCCGCCATACCTGCCAGCGGATGAGCGTATACCAATAGCATTTGTTTTTTGGATCCATTTTGAAGAAGATACAATAAACCCATTAGATCCGGCTTCATTTTTAATGTTATAGAATTCCATAACATTAAAAATGGGATTATGTAATTGCTCCCACGCACCCATAAACTGTATGGTGTATTTAGTAGAAAGCCAGTTTGCTATAACAATACCGGTAGCATCACGATCTTTAAACTTTGCCATATCAGTTAAAGATATATATTCTTCCCCATTATCTTTTGTGACGGCTATTTGTAACCCTTGGGTGATAATTTTTTTCATACGCAGGGCGGCAAGTGCTAATAGTTATGTTTTCACTATACTCCATGCGACATAAAAATTACAGAGAACGGATCTCTGTAATTTTACATATCTCCGCGCAATGTTCTTTTTGCGCCTTTGCGTTCACTCTTGTTGGCGACGCGTTTTCCGAAAGGGCGTGCGTGCTTCCACCAACTCGTCACGGACGTTGATTTCTTGCTTGCAAATGTCGGCTTTCACATAAATTCGATGCTTAGAGAACCCTTATTCGCTTATTCGCGCGAATTAGAGAATAAAGAACTCCGAAGAACAGATCTCTGGAATTTTATGCTTTTTTAGCCAAAGATTCTTTTTGCAATATGTATATTCAAGATAGTCGGTCTTCGTGATGTGCATAGCTAATTCCATTCACTTCCTTTTGTATACATTATTTAATAACCGTAGGAGACGTAGACTGGCGCCGATTATAGTGCACTACCAATAAAGCCGCCTTATGTGGCGGCTTTATTTGCGATCTCCCGATCGTATCGCTCAACCAACTTTCGCTGATCTTCATTTGCTCCTCGTAAGACCTCTCGAAAAACTTTTGTCTTCTCCTCTGACGACGCATGATGAAAAAAGTCAGAAAAATCAGTTGTTCCTGCTTTTTGCTTCAGACCCAAAAAAGATCGAATTTTTTTTATCATACAAGTATTTTTTCAAGCTCACTTCGAGTATACCATTGTTTAATAATTGACTCAAGATGCGGTGCATTGAAAGCGAAATCCTCGGTATTTTCCCCAAAGTTCTTCACAAACACCGTTAACTCAATCTGATCGCCAAATCTTTTCTTCGCTGCATTCGCATTCTCATGCGATGTAAAATATGCATTGATGAACGTCTCTTTTGATACACGTCGTGATTCGAGCGCTTCACGTTTCTTCGTGAAATCCCATGCAATTGCAGGCGGTTGATACACATACACAATTTCAACTTTTCTGTTTCGCGTGAGTGAACGTTGAATATTATCAAGCGCATCGTGATATGCAAATGTTCCGTCAAGAATAATATTCAGATTTTTTTGTAATGCATATTCATGCAAGATGTGAACACCCTTCGTCGCAGCGGACTGGAAAAGATGAGCATTGGTGCCAATATACCCGGGACACAGCGCACGAATTTCATCGGCATCAATACGAATGGGGTGCTGTGAAAAACGAGCGACAAGTCGCTTTGACACTTCAGTCTTCCCCGCTCCAGGTGATCCTGCCATAAAGATACTCACCGGTTGCTGATCTTGCATCAACAAAACACCACTGGAAAATTGAGCAATCAAATCCCTTTTATGCTTCTTGATATACTGCACCGCTTCATCAGATATTTTCTTTTCTTCGTTGGTCATGTCTAATGGTATACATCATTACAGAGGACGGTTCTCTGGAATTTTATAGTGTTTATTATTCGCCTACCACCAAAATCAAGTACCAAACCCTTCCTCGAACTCCCGCAGACGTTCTTTGGGGTCGAGGAGAGGGATCATATCTGGATTAAATTCTTCAGGATCATGCGGCGCGGCGCCAATAGCCTCAAGCCATTCCGTCAGATCTTGATGATCCGGATGCTTTGGATCTGCAATCGCCGTAAGAAGATGCCCATAACCACCAATACCACCACAATCCTCCGGTGGACACGCTCGCGCGCCCGCAACGACGCGTGGTACACGTGCGCCTTTCTCGACCGGTAGAATCTTTTTAAGTACAATCTCATGAATCCATCCATCGCCAAAGTCGTACTCATACCACACTTTCTTTTTCGGTTCAGTAAACCATGTTGAAAGTTTTTCTTTACGCTCATCAATCATCTCTTCATCTTCCTCCATCTCCGGATATGGATAACTGATAATGAGTCCGCGATTACCGCGTCCATACGGATTGGTCGTGTGAAACTGATGTAGATGCGAATCCGTCCACCCCATCGCATCTTGTAGCCAAACATGAAGAGCAAAAAAAGTTGCATTGCTCGGCACGATAAGCTCGCGCCAAATCTTCGGCATGCTCCCAACGAGAGATACCTTCAAAAGAAAGTTTTGCGTTTGCTTTGGCATAAAAAATTATAATTATTTTGTTATTCGCCTATTCGCGCGAATTAGAGAATGGATGAAGAGATGATAGAGACGAGTCTCTGGAATTTTGATGATTTTATTTCCGTACCGGTTCCGCCATGCATTGCAAGAGCTTATCCGCCGGAGAATCCCAACGTGACACGGTCTTTTGATCTTCCACCATCGGCAAGAGCATCGATTGACACTCAAACAATTGATCAATCTGTTGCGTGCTATTGAAAAAATAATCCACTTCTTCCATCGTGAGCGGCGTCTTGCGTTCAAGAATCTCCTGGCGCTTCTGCATAATCGCGCGCACGCTCTCTTCGTATTCCGCAATCTTTTTGTGATACTCGTGTGACATAGGATTTCGATGTTAGTTGTTAAATGCTTGCTGTAAAATGAATTGTTCGAGAGAGAGGTAGGGTTTATTTATAGGAGACTTAGACTCGTAGCGATTCCGGTTTTCTAACAAATAATCTATCACCGCATCTGCAATAGCATCAGTAAGACCATACTCCCATGTCGTTTGGAAAAGCGGTTGGCCGGGAAGAAAATCTGCATCATCGTCGAGGATTGTATAGCGATCTATCGGACCGTGGTCATTGATCCATTGTTGTATTTCCTCACCGCGGATACGACTCTTCATTCGATCAGTTACGCCAATAAAACGATCCATCGGTAAGCCGGCTCTTGCGAGTGCGGTGCGCCAATCCTGATCGAAGCGCCATGTCGAGGAAAGCACAACCTGCGCTCCTGTCTTCTCCAGTATACGATTCAAGATGACAACCTTCTTCGGGCCAATGCCAACAACATCTTGAAACTGTTGCGTTGTGCTCGCGCAATTAAGGACGCCGTCAATATCGAGAAAAATTATCGGCATTTGTATATACTTAGAAGCAATGCTTCTAAATTCACTCTATAAAAATAGGCTAACGATTACAGTCTACCCTCTCTGAGTTCTTTTCTTACGAAAGCATTAAACGAAGACGATTTACGAACTTCATCCAAAAAATTCTTTTGATCACTTAACGATCGCCTTTCTATATATACATTTATCCGTTCTTTCAGCTCAAGCGGTAACGGACGATCATCATCCGTTACGTCTTCCGAAAAGATTCCGTAGATCGGGTGAGTCTTCCTGACTTTAGTTTTGGCTTTCTCGATCGCATTTTCTTCAACATCTTCTCCGCAACTATCTTTCTCAGCAAAATATGTCGCACCATAGGTCTTCTCATCCGCCTTGAGCATCATTCTTCGCTCAATATCGTTAAGATTCCACCACCACCTAATATCTTCATCTCGTACGCCTTCATCCCTTTTTCGCGGTAAATTCTTCCGCATAAATTCAATAACTTTCTTAAACGCGGGATCCTCAATTTCAATGTCACTCAATAAAATATCCCCAATCTTATCGGGGAAAAAATAACTACCGTCTTTTTTTGACTCTACAATTGCTTCATCAAGCATATCTCCAACTATACTCCTCGCATTGAAGTCACTCAAACCCGTACTGCTAGATAAGTGCTCGAATACCTGCACGTACTGATCAAATATACTCTTCTCTAGATTATTGTATTTACTACGCTTGAATATTCTCATACGTATTATTTGTAGGAGACTTAGACTCGTACCGATTAGAAAAATAGTCCAAAATCTTTTGCTTGCAAACGACCTTTCGCCTTCAAGTCTTTCCTCATTGCAATAACCGCCTTCTTAAGAATTTTCGAGGCGTCGTCCTTAATCCTCTCTTTTTCATCTTCAGACTTACCTTCTAGACGTTGCGGATTCAGCGTGATGTCCAAAAAGGAGCTCACATGCTTTATCACCTTTGCACTTCCATACAACCATATTGTTCTGTATGAGTCAGCAAAGGCCTTTCTATCTTTTTTCCGCTCATCTTCATCCCCTATTCCATTAATAAAACCTCTCATCTTATCCACTAATAGCAAATACCTGCTCAACTTATTTTCGTATTGTTTTTCTCTATGAAACCTTCGTAAAGCAAGGATGTATGTAAACCAGCTGCCCAACACAGCACCAACTATTCCTGTGATACTTGCAAAGAAAACAGGATTTGATAGAAATAGAACCGCGTCACTTGTAAAATTACTCATACCTTTCCACTAAATGTTATTTCGAAATACTGGATACTATAAAAGCTGTTACTACTGAAACAATCATAGGAACGATTACATTCCAAACCACTCGCCAAAAGAGACTATCTCTTTTGTCAAGAATAAATCTTCTTCTGATTTCCAATTTTTCCAATTCTTCAAGCAACGGCCTATTTGCCGCTACAAGTCGTCTCTCAAAAATAGACATCGGAACACTGGAAGCCATACTCTTCTCTCGAGACTTGTCGGAAAGAGTATCTTTAATCTCAAAAATTCTTTTCTCAATTTTACCTAGCCACATAGTTTTGTTTATAAATCCAATTCACCGTACTATTTGCCAGATCTAGTTCGGTTGTGTTCCTCACATAGCATTTGGCAATCCCCTACAACTATTTTTCCGTTCATAATTATCTGGATAGTGCTTCGTATTCAGTTGAAGAATTACAGAATGATCGTCACTTTTTCATAAAGCATAGGCAAAGCATCTTGCCTCATGCGGAATTTTGTGCCGTGATTGTGTCCGGTGCGAGCGTCAAAATCCAC
>CAYHPG010000056.1:0-5575 GCA_964358625.1 uncultured Gammaproteobacteria bacterium | reverse complement strand
CGTCCAACGATGCTTCCCCCTCGGTGCGCGATCCGTCGGCGAAAACACACGTCGGGTATCCGTTGACGTTCGCATCGCGACATTCCTGCGTTTGTGCGTTCGGATTTCCCGGTTGCGCGCATTCGATGGAGTGTACTTTTTTGAAGGAACTGCCAAAAAGTTTTTTCTGATTTTGACAATGCGGGCACCACCACGCGCCATACATGGTTACTCCTTTGTCTGTCAGGCATTGTGCAAACATATCGTACTCACCCGCGTTGGCTGACGTGTTTATTTTGTGTACAGCAAAACTGCCGACTGTGACAGCAACTACCGCGATGCCTACCCCAAGAATGGTTTTTTTCATGTGGGTTTTTGAGATACGATCTCTGTAAATTACAGAGATCGTATCTCTGTAATTCTTTGTTATTTGTCTATCAACTGACTCATGTTAATAATCCACCCGTTTATTTTTGCTCCGAAATTGCTCGTCATGTCCGGCATGGCGATGCGGTCAGTGAGCACTAAATATATTGTAGCAATTCCCATGAGGAGAAAGATAGTCCCCGCGATGACGTCGCTTCGTGGGCGTCCCCAAAGCGGGGCAACGAGCCATTGACGAAACCGGTGAAGATAACGCATTTCCAGCACGAACGATCCGAGAAAAAGCGGTGTGACAATGCCAAGCGTATAGGCAAGCGCGATAGTGATCGATTGAAAGAAGTTCGGCGTAAGCGCACCCAGAGCCATTGCTCCCGCAAGCACCGGCGCACAGCAGATACTCGTCAACCCTGAAAGAAGTCCTAATGGATAGAATGACCACAATGTTGACGACGACGAGAGTTGTGGAAGTTGTATCATGGGGATTGGGAGTTTCACGCCAGTGAGTGAGAGAAGTCCGAGCGCAATCATGAAGCCGCCGCCAATGATATACAAGAGCGTGTGATTATTTTCGAAGAAGCGTAGGAACGCCCAGAAGCCCAAGGTCGTCGGCACCATGAGTGTCGCGATGCCAAGAGTGAAGAGGAGTGTCCCGATGAGACGGCGCGATTGTTCTTTTACGATCGCGCCAAGATATGCGGGCAGAAGATACGAAACACAACATGGAGCAAAGAGCGCGATCACGCCGCCGAAATATGCGACGATAACAGAAACAAGAAAGAATGTCATATTATTGGACGAATGCCCGTAAGGTGATTTCGGCAATTGGGGTTTGCGAGTCGTTCGTATTAAAGGAAACGATTCGTTCGACTGCGCCTTGCACCGGCATTACGAACGGGCGATAGATCGCTTTCAATGTGGCGCTTTCTCCGGGCGCGAGTGTGCCGGTCCAACGCTTCAAACCAATAGGGTTATGCGCCTCCATGTTGAATCCTTGCGTTGTTACGCCGTTCAATGTGATGTCGGCAAGCGTACAGTTGCAGGAGGTGCGGACGCGCGAGAGGATAAGCGGGCCTTTACCGGTATTTGTGAGGGTGATGTCTTTTGATCGTTCTTCACTTACTTTCATCGCGCCGAAATCAACGGACGTTTCACTGATAACGAGTTGTGGTTCTTGCCCAGGGATTACGGCGATGGGCGCAGACGGCGTTGGTGTTTGTGAAGTGATGGCGATGGTCGCAACAAGAACGACACCGATAAGAACAGAAAGAAGAACGGGGATATTGAATGATTTTTTTGCCATAAAAAAGAGACGTACGTATATCAGAGCGCTGTAGGACTTTAATGACTACAGCGACAAGCTATGCTACGCGTACGTCTCTTTTTTGTTGGATAGTGCCTTTAGCAAAAGCAAAACGGAGCGGATCAAAAGGGTTCATGATGCGAAAGGGATGCAGCCGTGTTGCGATCATGACGCTCATCTGCGCAACGATGCGTGGAAGAAGAAGTGTCATCGCAACAACGATTGTAATCATTGTAGCGAGAAAAAGTGCAGCGGCATTGCCCAATGCATCGAGCGTGCAGAGCGTTGGTTGTTCAGCGATTGCAGCGTGATGTTCTAGTGGATTGCGGTCGCATGCTTTACTATTCATACCGAAGATGGATGAGCAAATAGGTGTATCTGCGGTGCCGCATGCAGCGAGTGTAAACGAAAGGAAGAGCGTTGCGAAAAGGAAGGAAGTAATGACGGCGATGGAGATTGCTTTCATGCGGTGAGTATACACGATCCTTATTTTTTGTCCAATTGTGCGTACGTTCTTTTCTTTTTATGGCGAAATATTATAACAATGATTACGACACCCACGCTTACCCATTGAGGAAGTCGCAGGCCGCCGACCATCGGTACGGGATCAATGCGAATGAATTCAAGCGCAAAGCGTAGCACTGAATACAGAAAGAGATAAAGGAATGTTACACGCCCGGGTTTTCCAAAACGTCGGAACGAAAAAATGAGGATGACCGCAATCGCAAGATCGCCAATTGATTCATAGATGAACGTTGGATGGAAATAGTCGGCATCTAGAAACAGTGGAAGGCGATTTGGCGGATCGATCGGAATTCCCCACGGGAGATTCGTCGGCGTGCCAAAGAGTTCTTGATTGAAGTAGTTGCCGAAACGCCCGATGGCTTGTCCCAATGCGAGCGCTGGCGCAAGAAGATCAGTAAGATCGAGAAACGAAAGATGGTGTCGTTTTATCCACCACCAAAGCGCGAGAAGCGCTGCCCCGATGCCGCCGTGGATGCCAAGTCCTCCGTGCCAGATCGCAAACGCTTCAAGAGGATGTGCGAGGAAATAGCGGGGTTCAATGGCAAATACATACCAAAGTCGCGCGCCGATAATCCCAGCAATGAAAAGCAACGTTGTAAGATCAATGAGCCACGACGCGTCAAGATTTTTTTTTCGCGCAAGCCAGCGCGTGAGCAGAAGCCCAGCGACAATCGCGACGACATACGCAAGCCCGTACCAGTAGATGGTGAATCCACCGATCGTGACGAGTATACGTGAGGGGTGAAATGTATGGAGAAAGTCGATCATTGCTTTATTGTACCGCACGAGGAGGCACGACGACAATCATTGCGGCACGCCCCTTGGTGATTGTTTTTTTACTTCCAGTCCAATCATGAAGAGCATTGTCGATTGTTGTATATGCATATCGATACTGCTTGCCGCGGCGCGTGCCGGCGTCGTTCGCGATGAGTTCTTTTGTCGTGTCGTCGTATCCGATGAACGTGAGCATGTGATATATAGGACCGGGTGGGGTATAGTACGGATTTTTAAGAAGTCGTCCTGCCATAGGTGCGATGACGATATTGCCGCGGGCGAGCTCCGCGCGGATTTCTTTATGCGTCACGTCATACTGCACGCGCGTATTGAGTTTGTAGAAGTCGCGCGCGAGTTTTGCCGTTTGTTCGGCGTTTGTATCTTTGTAGTCGCCGGATGTTTTGATTTGATAGGCAACAAGGTTGCGGATCATTGTATTCGCAATTTTTTTCGTGAGCGGTCGTTGACGACTCCACGCCGCCGCCATCACGACCGCCGCCTCCTCACACGCGTCTTGATAGGGCTCTTTCCAATTCGCATACGGCGCTTGCGACGTGAACGGAACGTCGAGCAGTACTCTTTTTGGTAACTCCGCCGCATTGGCGATCGCGGGGAGCAGGAGTAATAGAGTGAGTATGATGTGCATGGCGTTAGTATATCGTAAAACAAAAAGAACACGAACCTTTCAGTTCATGTTCTCTTTTCAGGGTGCCGTCGTCGAGGATGTTAGGACAGTATTTGAGCGGATAAACGACGCCACCATCTACATTCCTGACCTTCAGCCGGTTGTTGTAGCTTAATTATACCTTGCCAATACTATATCTTATGGACACATTGAGTAAAGAGGTCGTATACTTCTTGCTATGCAAGATATTTCTGACTACAAAAAAATTCGCGAGGATGCGTGTGTGTTTTATCAAACAATCGGGAGTATTCGTTGCCCTGCTTTGCATCACCAGCCGGTACACTTTACATCTGAAGGATTTAACCATCTGGTTTACAAAGGCAATAGAAACGAACGAGACAAGAGTGTGCAAATAATGAAGTTCGAGCTACTCTCAAAGGCAAAAGAAATCATTACTCTTACTACTACGCATCAAGAGTATGATGAGCGTTTAATTACCGTATCAAGAGAACGGTTTAAGAAAAATTTGGATGAGAGTACCTCGGCGCGCTATTGGGGGTTTGTAGCAATTATCAAAAATTTTAGAGTGAAAGTTATTGTACGAGCGCTTGGGAATGGTCAATACCATTTTTGGAGCGTGATCCCTGCGTGGACCACAAGCCATTATCGTGACATCAAACTCATTTCGAATGCAAAAGGGGATTTAGTGGAAGATTAAAAAATTTTTTAGAAACGCAAAATACCGCCAACAGCGGTATTTTTATTGTGCCTGCCTTCAGCTTATGATTGAGCCGAATAGGGCTGACGCCCCACAAGCACATTTCTAATGTAGCACGAAAATGGAAATGAGGTCAAGGGTATGTGGATAACGAAAATGACTCTTTTTCCCCGGCCTCGCTACTCAATTCTTTGTGATGGGATTCCTTGAAAAACACCGACAACAAAAAATACACTCATGTATACAGTTATTATCAAAATCTACGGTCCGAACAAGTTCCAAATTATAAATACTTCATGGTTCTGGCCAGAGCTTACAAGACGGGAATATCGCGATCTATCGTCTACCGAAAGACAGTCAACTCGTGCTCGCCCTTACCTGCGACATTTCGTAATTCACAACAGAGAGGACGTTTAATTTTGCTACTCATGCCCGTAAAGCGTTTGTGATGGGCGATCTTCGGACGAAGCGAGAGGTATTTGCGGCGCTTGGTCAGAACTTTTTAGTGAAAGACAAGAAAGTGAGTATTCAAACCAATGAATGGTTCGCACCCATTGAAAAAGCGTATCCGGCGCTTGAAGCAAAATAAAAACGGTTGGAACTGGATAAAACCCTTACTATTACGGAGCGAAAGACCGCTCTCGCTCAACTTATTCCTTTTTGGGGTGGCTAGAGGGAGTCAAACCCTCACTAAAGCCTCCACAGGGCTCTGTGCTATCGCTACACCATAGCCACCATAAATAAAAAGAATTTTCCTTTACCCCCGGAGGGAATCGAACCCCCATCAAGGCCTTAGAAGAGCCCTGCACTATCCATTGTGCTACGGGGGCGCAATGTACGCTTCACTCTATACGATGTTTCTCATTTCTGTCAATTATACACGCTCTCTTGTCAAAATGCACGGGGAGTGATATGATCGCTGCATCATTATTCATGGCGTTTCTTCCAGTGTCGGCAACCGAAACAGTATGTTTCTCGGCCGCACGGAGGATTCCGCGACAACCTATGTTAGACAAGAAAAAGAAGGATAGGGTTATTGCGAAGTTTCGGACGCATGCAACGGACACTGGTTCTCCGCAAGTACAGATTGCGATTCTTACGGAAGAGACCAAAGAACTCGCGGAACACTTGAAGATTCATAAGAAAGATTTTTCTTCACGCCGAGGGCTTTTGAAGAAAGTCGGTGAACGCCGACGGCTTTTGCGGTATCTTGAACGCGAAGACATGAAGGCATTCGTGGACATTACGAAGAGATTGAAATTGAAGATTG
>CAYHPG010000055.1:0-5704 GCA_964358625.1 uncultured Gammaproteobacteria bacterium | reverse complement strand
GCATCCCGCAGTATTGCCAATTGGTGACACACTTGGAGCGGCTCCACTGCTTCTGTCCTAGACTAAGTCTGATCCTGTCCCAGACTTAGTCTAGGACAAACCATGCCCGCTTTCGGTCGTCAATGCCGCGGAAGGGGAATGCGCCAGATTGCGTCGACGGATCTAACGCCTCCCTTGCGGGTATGCCTCCCGCCGACAATAGCGGAGGTGTCGATGCCTGCCTGCCGGCAGGCAGGAAAGGGAGCGTTGTCGGCGGGAGGACACATAGCCGATCCGACCTCTTCTTTTCTTCCACTGCATAGCGGGTGGCATGGCGATGCTGCCGAAGACGGACGATAACAAAGTAAGTGGTTTGTCCTAGACTAAGTCTGTAAGCCGTCCAGACTTAGTCTAGGACAAGAGCAAGCCGCACGCCGGACGGCTGAACGAAGCGAGGATGAGGCGGCGCGCCATGACAGGACCCGCGTCGTCAGGAAGGAAAGAAAAAACAAAAAATCTACGGACGTTGTGGAGAGACACGGATTTGTTTGCCATCGCTTGTGATGCGAATGTCGCCCTGAAGATCAGTGCGATATATGGCGACACCCGCGCGTTCGAGACGACGAAGCACGCGGCGGCTTGGATGGCCAAACGTATTTTTTTTCCCAACAGAAATGGCAGCAACGGACGGAGCAACCGCGTCCAAAAATGCTTGTGTTGTTGACGTGTCGCTCCCATGATGCCCAACTTTCAACACATCCGCGCGAAGATCTACTCCCGCATCCAAAAGTTGCTCTTCAATTTCGTGCCCCGCATCACCCGTAAACAGAAATCGCGTCTCCCCATACGTTAAACGAAAAACCGCAGAAACAATATTCGGATCATCCACGAGCCGTCCGCTGTATGAACGATCAGGCCAGAGCACGTCCAATGCAACGCCACGCGTTTCTCCAAAATCCACGTGCGGTGTAGTGGCAATATCCGTAAGCGCAATCCCCTTTTCTGCAATTTTCTCTCGAAGCGCGCGATACTCCGGCGTTTCATTACGAATTGTGGTGAGCATCACACGCTTTACGGTAAAACGATCGAACACCGAAAGAAGCCCAGTAATGTGATCTGCCTGTGGATGCGTTGCAATAACCAGATCAATCGTTCGGTTAAAAAATCCAAGACGTCGAGAGAGCTTTGCTACGACACTCGCATCCGGGCCCCCATCCAGAAGAACGCGCTCGCCAGAAGGCGTCGTGATAAAAATGGCGTCGCCCTGCCCAATATCAAGAACATCAACGGCAAGGCGATCGCGACCGATGCGCTGCGACAAAAGCGATGCAAAAACAACAAACAGCGCTACGGCGCCAACCGCGAAATTTTTTCGAGTGAGAAGTCTCGTTCCCATGGTGAAAGTTTTCGCCACTGCCAAAAGAGCGCGGCAAAAAGAATAGTATAGAGCACGAAAAGGACAGGCGACGAAAGCGGCGCAAGAGAAAGTGCGGCTCCCGGAATCTTCGCAAAAAAAGTAATCACACTCATCATGGCGCCAAGAATTCCAAAGAGCAAAATCCCAAATGGAAATGCAAGAAGTGGGTGGGCAGCGGCGATAAGCGCAACAAGAAGTGTCGTGATGGTTGCTGGCTCTACAAACGGAACAACCACCATGTTTGCTACGATGCTCACAAGAGACAAGCGCCCGAATGTGGCAACGAGAAGCGGTGTCGTCATGACGGTCGCGGTAAATGATAGAAGCGCAAGGGCAACACAGGAACGCATGAATGGCTTTGCTGGCAGGAGTGGATCAAGCACGTGGCTCACGACCGGCACGCCATACACAATGCCAATGACTGCCAAAAACGAAAGCTGAAACCCAAGATCAAAAAGAAATGACGGATGCCAAAGGAGCAAAGCCGCGCACGTTGCCGAGAGCGCGACGGACATCTGCCGCGGACGACCTATGGATTCCGCCAAAAGTAGAACGAGTCCAAAGAGAAGCCCGCGCACCGCGCTTGCTGGTGCGCCAATCATGGCAGTAAAAAAGAGAAGGATCGCCGCAATCGCACCTCGTCGAAAACGTATCGGAATGTGGACAAGCCCCAAAATGACTTTCAAAAATTCTCCCAAAATAACCACGTGCGTTCCGGAAACCGCAACGATGTGTGTGGTGCCCGTTACCTGAAACACATCACGAATTTCAGTTGGCAATGCCGCGCGCTCGCCCAAAAGAAGCGCAGATGCAAAACTTGCATGCGGCTCTGGAAGTACACGGTTAATGCCTCGGACAAGATGATCTTTCACGGCAAAAAGAAATGCAAGCGCCGCATTTCCCTTGCCTTCTCCAAGAAGATAAATCGTCGGAAAGAAACAGCTCCCTTCTTTAATACTTTTGCAATCAATCGAAAGCCAATCGCCGTAGCGGTAGCGAGGATACTGCCCCGTCACAACACCGGGTGTTGAAGCAACACTCGGTGTTGGCGTATCTAAACGAACGTCAAACACCTGTGTCTTCCCCCGTATATACGGCGCCGTCGCAACAACGCCTTTTAATGCAAGGGTCACCCTTGTATTAAACAAGGGTGACCCTTGCATTACAGCACTTCCCCGCCAAACCCCCATGACGAAAAGCGCAAAAAGCAAGAGCGTCATACGCAACCGACTATTCCTCCAACACCACGAAAGTGCAACTCCCGCCGCTACCGCAACTACAAAAAACAAAAAGGGATCTACAAATCCCTCCGGCAACATCGCCCCACCAAGAACCCCGCCAACAACACTCAAAGGAAAGACAAGATTACGCATAACTCTATTTTACCACGATCGCATAAAACCAAAAGGACGGCTCTTGCGAACCGTCCTTGAAGCATCTTATTTATACTCTACTTTGACCAAACATATGCATCTCCACGAACAGCTGCCCAATCAAGTGGTGTCTTAGGAGCTCGCGCATTTTTTGCTTTAAAGCGAGCAGCTGCAGCTCCTTCCAATTTCAGATCACGCGGGAAGCGAATACGATACATAAGCGTATTCCATACGAGGTCTTGCTTTGCGTCTTTGAAATTGGGCTTACTCTTCCCCGTTATCTTTTGGAACATTTTAAGAGCAAGGGGGACCTTTTGCTGTTCTTTACGCAAATTTCTGTCTGTCGGCTTCTGACCATTTGCAATTTGCGTCATTGCGGTCAGGCTCACTCTTCCAACAGTCTCAAGAATATCACGCGCGACAGCTAAACGCTCACCGCTTCCTAATTTCTGCGTCACAGAATCAACGCCGTACGTTACGAAGTTCGTCAAAACAGCGCTTTGCTCTGCGGTCAATGTTACCTTGAATTCCTTCGCGCTTGCTGCTACCTTCGTGCCACTCGTACCTTCAAGAGTTACATTACGCGCCACTCCTAATTGAGCAGCTAACTTCGCTGCATCGGCAACGACTGCGACAGTGATAATCGGCTGATCGCCAACCGGCGCATTGGCCACGACGGTTGTCGGCGCTGGCGGAGTGACACCAACCCCTGTTGCAGTGCCAAGTCCTGACGCGCCACTACTCATAACCGCTATCGGAGTAGAAAGGTAGACTGCGGAACTATCGTTGAAGTTATTATCTCGCGCACACACCGCAACATAGTATGTGTATGCGCCATCCAAGCTCGTCAGACTTGCGCTCGCTGTCGTTGATGTTGTGGAGCTTCCACCACTACATGCAGTCATTGAACTCGTGTTCCAGTGTACAAGATACGTTGAGATGCTTCCGCTACCTGTCGCTATCAACGTTCCATCTACTGTTGTTGTTGGTGCTGTCCAAGAACACGTCGCTGTGGAGTTAGCGGTCCTGCTACACGTAAGTCCTGTCGGCGCTGCGGGAAGATCATCGGATGAAGTCGTACTAGCGTTATAGCCATACGTTCCGCTGTAGTACCCATAACTCCCCGCTGCCTGGTTTACGGCTTGCACTGTCTGATTAAACAATACCGAAGACAAAACAAAAACAATCATGACAAGGATGCCGATGCCCCCCTGCCACTTCTTCTGATGTTCGGGGTTGTTGAACGATGACTCCGCCTTTTTATAGATTGCCTTTATCTGTCTTCCCATAGTTTTTTGATTATTATGGCTAATATATGCCAATTTTATTTATTTTAAGAAGATTCAAACGTCCTTTCGCTAACGAAAAGACGGTTTATATTTAAATACTTATTAACACTCACCCATTATTATACCAACTTTCCTTTAAACTATCAAAGCTCCTTAGTTATCCACAAATACAATACATCGATAAACTGAAAAAACTCCTATTTTCTATAACTTTTCCCATCCCCTCAGCAGAATAGCCCTCATATTCTTACTGAGATTTTCAACGAAATCTTTTTTATCAATAAATGCTTCAAGATCCAGCGCAATACTTTTGGCGTCAACTTTTTCGATAGCTTCCAAAAGTTTTTCTTTTAATTCCTTTTTGTTTGCAACATCTTTGATGCAATCAATGTTCGGCGTAATGCCCTTCTCAAGATACCACATCAGATCAAAATAATCTCTCCCCTTCACTCGTGCAATAATCTCACAATCTTTTGTTTTCTTCTCCCACTTCCTATATAAAATCGCACCAATTTTCGTTGCCATTAATGTCGGCAAATCAAACGTCTTTACCAAAATTGATTTATTGAATTTAAATAAAGGAACTATTTCCGTTTTATATTTAGAAAATTTGAATTCTTTAAAAATCTCAATCTTCAAAAACAACAAATCAGACTCGCTTCTCCCCGCAAGTCCCAACTCACGCAGGAGAGGAAATTTCAAATAAATCCTAAATTTCTGCACCGTGGTGGTTATCGCTACATCGGTTTTGTTTTTAAAATACTGTACAAGATCATCCGCCAATTTTTCAATTGCAACGGTGCGCGCCACGTCTACAAAATCAAGATCCTCTGAAAGCCGCGGTAGTCCAAAACAATGCGCAAGGCACGACCCGCCATAAAAAAACATCTGGCTATATTCAGGATGTGCATACACAAACTCCAAAACCAAAATCTGTAAATATTCTTTCAGGACATTTCTCTTGAATAACGTATTGGTCGTTTTCGATTTCTCCACTAAATCTTTTAAGCGGATCATTATTTCTTCCATACCCTATGCAAATACAAAATTAACAACCTCCATCATTTTTTTTGATCCCTCAATCTTTATATACCCCATAAGTTCCTTTTTGTCAGAAGAACTAACATTATCGATGTTCAGTCGCAAGGCATGCGCCGACGATCGATCAAGGATTGCATGTTTTCTTAAATACAAAAAGTCAAACAGCGCTTTTGCCTTTGTCGCTTTATAGATCGTAAAATCGCCTTTTTTCAAGATAGCAAACCCGCAAAAAAGATTTCGCTTCACCGTATGATAAAAAAAATTACCAAACTGATTCGTAAAGCGCGCAGTTTTCTTTTTGGTTATGAGGGTAAAGTTCACAGGAATTTCCGTCAACAGATTATGTTCGTACAACACATAATCCAAGCTTAAATACGAGGGCTCATATAACATACCGCTTATAAATTCTGGATACAACGAAAACAGATTACTTTTCTGGATAGCGTCAATGTATGCTTTAGTGACGTACATGCCCCTTTTTAAACAGAGAAGCTTACCGGATTTTTTATAGCGTGAAAAAAGAATCTTGAGGTACTGTTTATTACGCTCAATCCCGGCTACATTATCAAGTCGAAAATATGGCAAGTGTTCTGCCAAAGAAATTA
>CAYHPG010000054.1:0-5917 GCA_964358625.1 uncultured Gammaproteobacteria bacterium | reverse complement strand
GTTAGAATTTACGAACAGAGTGAGAAAATTCGTTACAACCAAGCACCCCCTCACTCAAACTTATTATTTAAAAAAGTGCTTTTTTTAATTCTACGTTTTAATGCAATAAACGCTTTCGCTCTTCGCTTTATCTGTCGCTCTCGATTACGTGCCTCCTCTTCTGAACGATATGCTTCGTAATATGCAAGGACGAGCGGACGCCTCTCTTTCGTTGAGTGTACTTTACCCCTGTTATGATCATCGATTCTTTCTCGTAGATCTGTGGAAAATCCCCAATAGAGCTCATTATCTTTTTTTGAAACCAGTACGTAAAAGTAATACATTTTTTGAGTGAGGGGGTAAAGTCTCACGTTGTTCGACTTTAGCACTCAACTAGTGAGAGTGCTAACTTCACTATAATCGATATAAACAGTACATGTCAAGCCCTTTAATTATAACAGAAAATTCGCTATACTCATACCCATGCCCACGAGAACAACAATACTTGGCGTTAGCATTAACACCTATTCTTTCCATGAAGCGCAAAAACAAGCGCGTACTTTTTTTCGAGACGAAAAGCAGCATTATATTGTTACGCCAAACCCTGAAATTCTTTTGCTTGCGCGCAGGGATAAAGAATTTCGTCACATTCTGAATGCAGCGGATCTTTCTCTTCCGGACGGCGTTGGACTTATTTTTGCGTCACACTTTCTTGGGAGACCCTTTGAAGAGCGGATTACGGGTGTAAGTTTTGTTCATGTGCTTTGTGATGAGGCAGAGCGCGCTCGTCTTTCTGTTTTTTTATTAGGAAGTACCGAGAGTATCCTTAAAACCGCGAGTGAACGATTGCGAAAAAAATATCCACGTCTTCATATTACCGGCATGAAAAGCGGGGGAGTGATCCAACGTATCGCAAAGGGACATTGGCGCTATGAAGATACGAGTGTTCTTGATACAATACGACAAGCAAAACCCGACATTCTGTTTGTGGCATTAGGACATGGAAAACAAGAAAAGTGGATTGCGGATAATGTACAATCGTTTCCGAGCGTAAAAATCGCCATGGGGGTTGGTGGTGCGCTCGATTATATTGCGGGCGCGGCATCATGGGCGCCGGCATGGATACGCATCATCGGACTTGAATGGCTTTGGCGGCTTATCCATAATCCGTGGCGGTGGAAAAGGATTTTACATGCGGTGATTGTATTTCCGATGATTGTGTTTTATGAAAGATTTTTTGGGAAATAAAAATATTATTCGAGCGCAGTCGAGAACTTCTACTGGACGCACTCCGCCGCATTCTTCCGTGCTTCGTTCGTCGCCCCGGCGAGGCGACTCACTGCTTGCCTCGGTCGCTCGTCCCGCCCTTGCGGGACACCATGCCCGCTTCCCTCGGCAACGCCGCACGGAAGAACAGCGGCAGATTGCGTCCGTTAATGCGGACTCTCGTCCCTATAGGGAGAATGTCGTTGGATTTATTTTGAATCGCCGCAATGACGTATTGATTATGAAGCGGGCGGGGACAGCGCGGCATTGGCAGTTACCGCAAGGAGGGGTGGAGACGGGGGAGACGAAGCGACAAGCGATTATGCGCGAAATGAAAGAAGAGACGGGACTCAAAGGATTACGCATTATGGGTGTTGTTGAAAATTTTCACGCATACGATTGGCCAAAGGCGCTCCTCTATGCGGGCGATGAATTTCGCGGCCAACGCCAAACATTATTCTTTTTGCGCTATACTGCAAAGGGGCTTGGGGTGGCGCTTGATCCAAAAGAAGCAACAGGCTCACGCTGGGTTCCGATGAAAGATTTACTCAAATGGCTCGCGCCCGTCCGTCATCAAATGGCCAAAAAGGCGCTCTCCTCTTATCAGCAACTATTTAAAAAACTATGAGCGTACGTGTCCGCTTCGCACCAAGCCCGACGGGTGATCCGCATATCGGAAGCATCTGGACGGCCCTCATGAACTGGCTCTTTGCTCGCTCAACGGGGGGCGAATTTGTGTTGCGTATTGAGGATACGGATCAGGCACGGAAGGTAGAGGGGAGTACGGAACAAATCATCGAGATGCTCAAGTGGTACGGATTAGATTATGATGAAGGTCCGTTTTATCAGTCAAAGCGGTTAAGTCTTTATCAAACATATGCCAACAAACTCATAGAGAAGGGGAGTGCATACTATTGTTTTTGTTCAGCGGAGCGGCTGGCGGAATTACGTAAAACGGCAGAAGCGGCAAAGCAACCGTCGAAGTATGATCGTCGTTGTGCGGCGCTTGATCCGAGAAAGACTGATGAGCGAAAGGGGAGGGGAGAAAAATCTGTGGTGCGTTTGAAAATTCCGGAAGGCAAGACGAGTTTTACCGATTTAATTCGCGGAAAAGTGGAATTTAAGAATGAATTGATTGATGATCAGGTGTTACTCAAGTCGGACGGATTCCCGACGTATCATCTCGCAAACGTCGTGGATGACCACGAGATGAAAATTTCGCACGTGATTCGTGCGGAGGAGTGGCTTTCATCAACGCCAAAACATTTGATTTTGTATAATGCGTTTGGGTGGAAGCCGCCGGAGTTCGCGCACTTGCCGCTTATTTTAGGGTTGGATCGCTCTAAACTTTCCAAACGACATGGCGCGACTGGAGCGCTCGCATTCCGTGATGAGGGATACCTTCCCGAGGCAATGCTTAACTTTTTGGCGCTTCTCGGGTGGAATCCCGGGACAGATCAAGAAATTTTTTCGCTTGAAGAATTGGTAAAAGCGTTTTCACTTGACGCCGTAAATACATCCGGCGCCATATTTAATCGCGGAAAGCTCGACTGGATGAATGGCATGTATCTGCGAAAACTTTCAATTGCAGCATTTGCGGAATGCGCGAAACCATTTATTACAGAGATCGTATCTCTGAAATCCGGAGATACGATCTCTGGGGAATTCATTGCGCGTGCGCTTGTAACCGTGCAAGAACGTGTGAAGCGGCTCAATGAACTGCCCGCGCTCACGCATTTTTATTTCACGCAACCGAGATACTCCACTAAACTTCTTCTTTGGAAAGATGAAACGGCAAATATTGCTGCAGGACAATTAAGTCAATTGCTGAAATTTTACGAACAATCATCGTTTACGTGGGATAAAAAAACGCTTGAAGAAAAAACAAAAGATTTTATTGCAAAAGAACAAGCGCAAACCGGCGAAGTTCTTTGGCCAATGCGAGTCGCGCTTTCTGGAGAAAAAGCATCGCCGGGACCTTTTGAAATCGCAGAAGTGATTGGTAAGCAGGAAACAATCGAGCGCTTAAAAATTGCCATAGATAAATTTCAGGTAGCAGATTGATTTCTACCGTGCAATCCCATAATAGTGTAAGATGACACTATATGATGCGAACGATTATTATTTTTTTACTTGTTGCTATTTTTTTAGTACCAAAAAATCTTCTTGCCCAAGCGCAAACGACTGAAATGCTCGAATTGTCCGAACAAGTGCGACAAAAACGTCAAGAACGTCAGCGACTTGAGCAAGAAGCAGCGAAATTACGACGGGATATTGAAGATAAACAAAAAGAAGCGGCGTCACTCGAAAATCAAATTTCGATTATTGATGATCGCATCGCTGCTACGGAAGCGGATATTAAAGCAAAAAAAGCAGAACTCGAGGAGCGGAATTTGATTTTGAAAGAACTTGAAGAAAAAATACGCCGCCGAGAAGAAGACATTACGCAGGCAAAAAAACAGATTGCTGCATTTTTATTAACACTGCACCAATACGATGAGCGGGGAACACTTGTGTTATTGCTCGCGTACCGTTCATTTTCGGAATTTTTCGATCGCACGAAATTTCTTGAGCAGTTGCAAACTGGTATCCAACGATCATTAAATCAAGTACAAGAACTCAAACAACAATTAGAGACCGAAAAGAGGGGAGTGGAACGCGAACGCGATGCACTCACTGCTGTAAAAAAACAATTAGAACAGGAAAAACAGTCGCTTGCGGAACAACAAGGTACGAAAACCTATCTTCTTGCAGAAACGCGGGAGTCGGAACAACGATATCAGACACTTTTAGAACAAGCGAAACGTGAACAAGAATCCGCGCAAGCAGATTTGCAGTCGCTTGAAAAATCATTGCGTGAAAAGTTTGCGGGGCAATTGCCGTCGGGTGTTACGTCGGTAGGGAAGCTTTTGTGGCCAGTGGATCCGTCTCGCGGCATCACGGCATTTTTTCATGATCCGTCCTATCCATTTCGTGCTATTTTTGAACATCCTGCGATTGATATTCGCGCATCGCAAGGCACGCCCATTCGTTCAGCAGATGGGGGATACGTCGGTCGTGCACGCGATGCAGGTATGGGTTATAGCTATATTATGATCATTCATGACAACGGCATTTCAACGGTTTATGGACATGTTTCACGCATCAACGTGCGGGAAGGAGAGGTCGTCGCGCAAGGACAAATTATTGGGGCAAGCGGAGGAGCGCCAGGGACACCGGGTGCCGGGCGTTTGACCACTGGACCACATTTGCATTTTGAAACACGCTTAAATGGGATTCCGGTGAATCCATTGGAATATTTACCGTAGGAGTTTTGAATTACGAAACTCTGATTTCCCCCTCCCTTGATGGGAGGGGACAAAGGGGAGGGTGTTTGGAAACCCTTATTTCCACCCTCACCCTAACCCTCTCCCGTCGAGGGAGAGGGAATAAAGGTGAGTTTCGTAATTCACAACTTAGGAGGGAAAATGCCACAAGAAAATTGTGAGATATGTGGAGGATGGGGCCGCTGTCCACATTGTCCCGGTGATCCGGGTACAAAAAAGAACGGCAGCGAATGCGAGTGCTATACGCGCAGAGGATCGCTCGGAGCCGGAGTATGCGGTGCATGTTATGGAAGTGGTGTTAAAGCACCGCGCGATGAGAAGACGGAAAAACCCACCGACTGGGATGATGAGATGAAGAAACTTATGAAGGGAGGAGATCGTTCGAGCCGCTAATCACGGCTCATTTTTTTAACGGATGGAATTTTCGATGTGTGGATTCCGCGTATTTGTCTGACGCGTGCACATAGCGCGTCGTTGTGTTTAATGATTCGTGTCCGAGCAGATGCTGAAGCGCCGCAGGATTCGCCCCTTGCTCGGCCATGTAGGTTGCAAATGCGTGGCGAAGCATATGTGCGCTGACCGGCAAGTTGATCTGCAATCGTTCTCTGTATTGTTTGATTTTATATTGCAAATAGTTCGTTGATATTTTTTTATTCTTTTCACCAGCATTACTCCCGCGATAGGGGACAAAGAGCGCATCCGAATCATCACGGCGCGTTGCAAGATACTCTACAATAAAACCATGAGCACGCTGGGTCAGATAGACAAAACGCTGTTTTCTTCCTTTACCGGTGATAAAAATGCGTCCCGTGTCATCTATTTGCGCCTTTTTTAGCGAAAGGAGCTCGGAGATACGCATGCCGGTCGCAAAAAGTGTTTCAAGCATTGCACGATTACGAAGCCCAATCGTTTTATTTTCTTCAAGAGCGGTCGGGGAGGCAATCAACTTTACAATCTCATTAAATTCCGATATGTGCGGAATATTTTTTTCTGTCTTAATTAATTTTATTGAAGCGGAAGAGAGGGGACAGGGGCAATCAGTGTCGATCAGAAATTTTACGTACGATCGTAGCGTTGAAAGCATGCGGTTCACTGAATAGCTGGAGAGTTTTTTCAGTCCATGCTGTTTATTCGACGTTAAACGATCTATAGAGGTCAAATATGCCTTATAAAGGTTAATATCGCGCTTAGTGAGTTTCGCAAAAGACCTTTTTAAGTCCTGTTCGATAAACCGCTCAAACGTCTTTAAGTCGCGTTCGTAATTATAAACCGTCTCTTGTGATAAATTATTCGTCTGTAGATTGAGAAGAAAGTCATCAATGTAGGGAAGCGCCATAAATTTATAA
>CAYHPG010000053.1:0-5923 GCA_964358625.1 uncultured Gammaproteobacteria bacterium | reverse complement strand
TAGAGCAGTCAAAACGAGCGGTGGGATTGCTGTCAAAAGAAAATATTGAAAAACTTCTTTCGCCTAAACAGCTGGCAGTATGGAAATACTTAATTACTGTCCAAGAAGCAACGCCTGCTGAAATATCCAAGTATGCTCACGTTGCCAGGCCAACAATTAACCAAGCGTTGGTTAAATTATTGCGTCTAAAAAAGATTGAACGTATCGGATTGGGAAGAACGACAAGATACAAAAAGATCTGATTGTGTTTATCGCGGATCGAGTTTTTCCGCTTTGTCGATAAAAAGAATGCCCTGGATGTGATCGAATTCGTGCTGGAGCACGCGCGCGAGAAGGCCTTTTGCCTTCTCTATTGTTTTTTCGCCGTGTTCGTTGATATAGGTAATGGCGAGCGACGTCGGGCGTTTCACCGGACCAAAAATACCCGGCACAGAAAGACAACCCTCTTCAAAACGGATTTTTTTCCATCCAAAACCTTTTAACGTTGGATTCATGTAGGCGTTGTATCCCGTGTCCGTACGTACAAGAAATAAGCGGATATTGACGCCAACCTGCGGCGCGGCAATTCCAATTCCTTCCGCGTCAATCATTGTCTCATTCATGTCGGAAATAAGTTTTTGTATTTTTTTGCTCGTCGGATCATCAACGTCTTTTGATCGTTCGCGCAGTGAGATGGTTGGATGTTTGGTGAGAGGAAGAATGGCCATAGGGTTATAAAAGTGTTTCTGGATCGATGTCTATGAGAATGTCCTGTGGGAGTTTTTTAATAATGGGGGTAAGTGATTGCCCATACGGCACCCGAAGAAGTCGATACCAGTAATAATATTTACCGCGCTTTGGTGGATGGGAAGTGAAGGGGGGGCTAAGGAAAGGAAGTGATAATGCTTCACAGCGCTTTTGGGCATTATCAGCATTCGCATCTTTTACAATAAGTTTTATGAGGCGCGTAAAAGGAGGATACCGCATTTTTTTACGTTCTTCAAGCTCGTGCGCGGGGAATGTTACGCTGTCAAAAATCGGATGTTCTGGAGAGAATGTTTGCAGTACAATCGATGCGCGATGATGAGACGCAATCGTGCGCGCTATGGTAAGTACTTGATACACGTTGTCCAATGTTTTAAAGTCGGGTATTGCAAGAGGGGAGAGGACGTCAATAAAGCCGATAAGCGTAATAGGTTTTTCCCCCGGCGTATCCCAAAGCAACGTATCGAGCACAGGATACGTTTGGAGTGTTATGTTTTTGTACGAAGGGAAAAGCTCGCGCAGAGTTTTTTCAATTTGTTCATTGCCCTTTCCATGTGTGGTGAGGGTGGTTCCGTTACACGACGGACACACGAGCGGCGCGGGTGCAATTGCCAAGCAGTGATGACAGCGCAAGAGATCATGTCCGTCCGCGTCTTTGTGATGCGTGAATGGTAAGGCGCAATTCGGGCAAGAGATGACGAAGCTGCAATCCTTGCACGCGAGGGATCCTGCATACCCCGTTCGATTGTGAAAGAGAAGAATACGATCATTCGGATCCCGTGCGGCAATCGTCTCGCGCAGCGTTTCGGTGATATAGGGCGTTCCCGTTGAGAAGCTCTCACGAAGATCGACAATCACTATAGGAGGAGCAGATGGTGTTGGCGTTTCTATGGTCGAGAAGCGAAGTATATACCGTCGTTCAAGAGAAGGGGATGGAGAAGAAAAGAATACAGAGATGTTGAGAATTTTTTGCAGAAGCTCCACGCATCGCCGCGTATCATAGCGCGGGCTTTGCTCTTCTTTCCAACCATACGCGTGTTCGTGATCAAGAATGATTCCTTTCAGGTCTTGTATTGGCGTAAAAAGAGCGAGGCGCGTTCCAATAATAATACGCTTTTTTTCTTTTGCGATTCGTTGCCATGCCATACGACGTTTTTTTGTTGGCATACCGCTTTGCACGAGCACGAGTGATTCTTTATATTTCTCCGGCAGATAGTGCAAAAACGATTCTACCTCATTCCATTGCGGGAAGAGTACAAGTACGGATCCGTGTCGTAACGTTTTTTCAATATATTTCAAATACGCAACGATGCGCTCCTCATTTTTATGCCAGATAAAAAGCAATGGACTCTTTTTTTCTTGCACGACACGCGCGATAGCGGAAAGCGAATTTTTTCCGATCCGCAGCGCATCATAGTGCGTACCAATAACGAGGGGCTTCTGACTTGACGTATCTTTTACCTCGCGCACACCGATAGAAAGGAAAATACGTAAAATTGTTCCGGATGGCGCACCGATGTCCTGTTCAATTGCGTGAGTGAACGATTCCCAATAGGATGGAAGGAGTGAATCAGCGCGCACGTCAATAATCTCTTTTAATGTAAAAGGAGACGTTTGTTTTTTTTCTATCCCTATAATGACGCCATCTATTTTTTTTGCGCGGAACGGAATACGAACAAGAGAACCCACTGTAATGTTCTGGATACTATCCGGAATTGCGTAATCAAAAAAATGAAGCCCTCGCGGAAGGCGAAGGAGGGGAATGACGCGAGCAATGCGCATTGGTTTTAGGATGTTTACGTTTTGAGTGGAAATTCAGCCACGAGAAGCCCGGTATCGAATGCGTTTTCGTACGACAATTGTTTGTATGTCCATGGAAGCCCTTGCAGTACACCCATCAGAATACAAATAGGACGCAACCCGCACATATCGAATTTTTTGAGCGTATCATCCGTGATGGAAAAAAGTTTTTGTGTTTCTGCGTCAGACGTGAGTGCAGCAATGATACTATCATCAAATGCTTTTCCGTCGTTTCCGTGTCCAAGCGTTGCAGATGCAATCACCGCAAATCGTTTTGTCGATGCCATGATTTCTTCTTTTATCGTGTCGCCCATTGCGAGGTGAGAAGGAAGGTCGTGCGTTGAAGGACTCACAGGAATAATCGTGCATGTATTATCTTTGCAGAGAAATGAAAGGGGAATTGCGGCGCCGTAGTCGAGCTTTGGGGTACTCACAAGCGTGACAGGTGCTTCTGCGTTTGTAAGGCGTGCTTTACGAATGGCAATAGTAGTGAGGGGATCGTTTTTAAATGAACGCTTTGGCGTTTTTACACCGAGTTCGAGAAGATCGAGTTCGTATTCTTGTGCAAGATTAATTGCGAATGATTTTTCAAGAATACTGCCGTGCGGAGAAATCGTGATAATGACATCCGGCTTCGCTTCCTTACATGACGCATGTAATTTTTCCAATGCATCAATAGTCGCCGGGGCTTTTTTAGGGGTCCGTAAAAGATCCAGTGAGTGCGGGACGATAGCTGCGAAGGTAAGCATATTATGTGGGATAAAATTCTATTGGATCGCCGAGTGCGTGAAGCTCGATTGTTTTTTCGTCTATTGTAATAATATTTTCTTTTTTATATCCAAGCGCTCGAAATGCTTCCATCGTCGTAATCGGGCGCCGCACTCCATCGGTAATAACGAAGATTGTGGCGTCGGAGGATATCTTCACGAGCGTGCCTGTTGGAAGTGTTACCGGGGACTCCTCCGAAAACTGCATGATTGTCGATTGGTCTACCGTGATAAGCGGACGCTTTGGGAAATTGATACGGAGAATATCTTGCGTAACGACAGGACGACGAATGCCATTTTCCACCCATACAATTGCCCCCGTCGTTTTCTCTTTTAGGAGCGTTCCTGTTGGATATGCTGATGCAAGAGTAATGGGCTTTCCTTCAGTATACGCGGCGATATCTTCTTTGGCAACGGGGATAATTTCTTCCGGATTGAAGCCGATGCGCCGAAATACTTCACGCGAAACAATACCGCGCCGTTCGTTGTCTACGATAAGATAAATCGTTCCCCATGGCGCGCGAAGCAGAGAGTAGTTCGAAAATTTAAGCGGCTGACCTTGTGGATAGATGGTGAGATCTGATGACGCGACGTCGATCACATATTTTGGATTGAAGCGGGATGTAAGCGCCGCTTTTGACGTAATAGGGCGGCGTTTTCCATCTACAATAAGCCAAACACCCGGTGAACCTTTTGCGCGGAGGAGTGTACCATCGGGATACCGTTTTACAAACCAGCGTTCGAAAATCGAAAAAAAACTGACGTTGCCTCGAATGTGTGGCGTGTAATTATAAAGGTTTGCCGTTGCCTGATTTACTGGAGTGACCGGAACGCCATCGGTAATAATCATTTTTTGCGGGCCGTAAGTAAATTCTTCTGGATGATCTACATAATAACGGTTGCGCCATGCAGCGCGATCTACTTGTGCGGCAAATCCGCGATACTGCTGCAGTCCGGGATGATCCTTATCACATGAATCGCAAATGCCAAATCCCATTGCCCAGTCATATTGATCTTGTGATGGATGGGGGTCGTCAATCAAGCTTTGTTCTTTTTGGAGCGTTGTCAAAATGTATTTTGGATTAATTCGGTAATTTTGTGCGGCGCGCCAAATAATTTCAGAGGCAGTGCGCATGAGGCCATCGGTGTCTACGGCAAGATAATATTTCAGTGTTCCTTGACGAAAATCAAGGAACCGTTGAATATCCCGAAGCGACATTGCGTTCACGTCAAAGATGTCATCATCCGCAACAACGTAATGCGGGTTGAACGCCAACGTGGAGGAGGGGAGAATGATAAAGAGCAGTAAACAAAGAACAGAGAACAATCGTTTACGCGCTCGGTTCTCTGTTTTTTTTTGCTGTCGTTTCGTTTTCTGCTCTCTGTTCACTGTTTTCTATTTATTTCTTCACCTCGGCAAGAACTCTTTCGCGTTTCACTTGCTTGGTTGGTTTCAAGGTGATTGCGTCGTTTGCCACTTCGATAAGGGCGTTTTGTCCGTCGTGCATTTTACCTTGCACGATTGCTTGAGCGAGCGCGTCTAAAATATGCGTCTGGATAATGCGTTTCAACGGACGTGCGCCGTAGATCGGGTCAAAGCCCTTTTCTGCCAAGAATTTTTTTGCATCGTCACTCACGCTAATCGTAATGCGCTTATCGTCAAGGCGTTTCTGCACGTGCGCTAATTGCAAGTCTACGATATGCGTAATGTGTTCTTGAGAGAGCGAACGGAAGACAATCACCTCGTCAATGCGGTTCAAAAATTCTAACTTAAAATTATCGCGCAGAATTTTCATAATGCGCTCGTTCATTTCTTTCTGGCGTTCAGCGCTGTGATCCTTCTGCTCATTGCCTTGCGCAAAACCAATCGCGTATTCGCGGATGACTTGATTGCCCAAATTCGACGTCATGATGATGATCGTGTTTTTGAAGTTCACCTTGCGCCCTTTGCCATCGGTGAGATGCCCTTCATCAAGGATTTGCAACAAGATATTGAACACTTCCGGATGCGCCTTTTCTATTTCATCGAAGAGTACGACCGCGTAAGGTCGGCGACGGATAACTTCGGTGAGCTGTCCGCCTTCCTCATAACCCACATAGCCGGGAGGGGAGCCGACGAGTCGCGCGACAGAGTGCTTCTCCATATACTCGGACATGTCCACGCGGACGAGCGCATCTTTGGTATTAAACATTAAATCCGAAAGTGCTTTTGCGAGCTCCGTTTTCCCGACGCCTGTCGGGCCAATGAAAAGGAATGATCCAATGGGCTTGCCTTCCTCACCAATGCCGGCGCGCGAACGGCGCAGTGCGTTTGCCACGGATTTTATCGCGTCATTTTGTCCGACAACATGCTTTTCCAGCTCTTCTTCGGCGTGGACAAGTTTTTGCATTTCGCCCTCGAGCATTTTTTCAACGGGAATGCCGGTCCATCGCGAAACAACGCGAGCGATGTCGGATTCAGTCACTTCTTCTTTCAAAATGCGATGTCCGATTTTTATCTCGAGTTGACGTAACCCTTTTTCCAGTTTTTGAATTTCTTTTTCTGATTGCGGGATGCGACCGTAGCGAATTTCTGCAACTTTTTGCAAATCACCGCGGCGTTCCGCAACTTC
>CAYHPG010000052.1:0-5960 GCA_964358625.1 uncultured Gammaproteobacteria bacterium | reverse complement strand
GAGGACAAGCGCGGGCGGTCTACCTTTGGTAAATCTTTTATTTTCATTTTTGAATTACTGTATAATCACTCTCGTTGCCGCCGACGCGAACATAATCCTCACATCCGTCAATCCAGATTTTCTTACACTTGCAGTAGGTAAGTTTTTTATGGGTATTCCAAAAAATCTCATCTCCGCAATGAGTACATTTGTAGTACGTTTCCTGTTTAGTTTTGTTGACGATTTTCTTTGGCATATTACGACGGAGAAACAACGAATTTTTTATTCTGCGTTTTTTCGAGCAACTGAATGGTCATCACAACTGAAGGGTTATGCGTTGGAAGTAACAGAAGACGATCGCCAAACTGATTTAAGAGTGGTGTGAGAAATTCATCACCCCACGATGGAGAGAAGGTAATAACGCCGTCAAAATCAACGATAAGATGCTCGTCGGATTTTAGCGCGGCGAGCGTCGCTTGAAATGCCGAAAGCGCTTCTTTACCCGACTGTCGCGAAATAAGTGTGGTACCAAATTTTTTTAATGCAATGCGCATAGTATGTATTTAATATTCAATAATGGTAAAACATCCATGATTGTTGATAGATGATTTTGTAATAATTAATTCCGCATTATCTTTTTTAAGACGTAACTCTGCGTCACCGCTGCGAAAGAATACGCTGATTGGATTTTCAGTAGCAACTTGACGAACAAATTTCAACCCATTCCCCCGCTCTTCAGGCGCGCGACCGGAAACGATTTCAGTAAATGCAACGTGTAATGCTTCCATATGCGTCTTTAATTCCGGACGCACACGACTTAATGTTTTTAAAACACCCAACCCGCGATCAGCAAGTACGATCTGCCGTTTCTGTACGTCATACCCGAAAAATATACCCGGCACATCCGGCCAGTTACCAAGATTATGATCAAAGGAATTATTACCGATCTCACCCGCAACCGCAACGATAAGGGACAATATCGTATCTGCAACCTTCATCTGCACCAACGCATCCTGCAATCGCGAGAGTCGCACCTGAAAAACAGCACTGTTGGAGCAATAAAATTGTGTAGGAAGTTCTCTTGCATCCGTCGTCCAATCTTTCGCGAGTTGTACAAGGTCGCTTTTTAAAACTTCCAAATCGCTTAAACGATAATATCGGTGCACTCCCCCTTCTTTTCGAGTCGCCACTAACTTGCCGCTCTTGTCCCAGCGGCGCAATGTATCAATGGATACATCAAGAAAATTTGCTGCTTCTGTAATAGTGAGGAGTTTTTCTTCCATAAATTGCTTAGGAATATCATAGCACAAGCACTAAATCTATGCAAATAGTGTCTAAAACTATGCAAGGATACAACGGCATAAGCTAACAAAAGGTTTTTTTACGTTGACCTCACCCCCCTCCTTTTGAACTTGTAAGAAATTCTTACATGTTGCTAGTTGTTCGGCTTCACCCTCCGCATAAATGTTTTTAAGATGCTGGGTTATATTTTGCGGTGTTGTATCAAAAATCTCTGCCATCTTTTTTTGCGTCAGCCAAATATTTTCTGTAGCAAAAAGCACTTCGATATTTACCGAGCCGTCCAGTGATTGACAGAAAGCGATTTGATTGTCGGGTATTTTTTTCATAGCGTTCATTTTGATCGTATGTATCACTATCAATCATCTCACGAAACGGACGGAAAAACAGAATGCGTAAGATTGCCGCGCTTCGCTCGCAATGACAAACAAAAAACCCCGCCGCCTTTCGACCCCGATAACAAAGCTTCGCGTTGTTACGGGGCAGGCCGGGCTCGGGGTATTACGGGTTTTGATTATTTTTCTACTTCGTCGCTAAGATACTACGCTTATAGGATTCGAGATTTTCGAGCGCGATGCCGGTGCCTTTGACCACACAGAGATGCGGTTCGTCCGCGACATACGCAGGGACGCCCGTTGCGCGCGCAAAAAGTTGGTCAATATTGCGTAGTTGACTAGAGCCACCAGAAAGAATCATACCCTTGTCCATCACATCTGCGGAAAGTTCCGGCGGAGTGCGGTAGAGCACTTCTTTAATCGCAGTCACAATCCCCTCCAGATTATCCTGAATCGCTTCGGTCACGTCGTCGGAAGACAACGTCAACGAACGCGGCAATCCGGTGATCATATCACGCCCGCGAATTTCAATGCGCTTTTTATCTTTTTCGTCGAGATACAGCGCGGATCCCACATTAATTTTCACTTCCTCCGCGGTCCGCTCCCCTATCGCCAGCCCATAATGACGACGCGTGTGCTCTTGAATTGCCGCATCAAATTTATTTCCTCCAATACGAACCGATGTTGACGCGACAATCCCACCAAGAGAAATGACCGCGATCTCTGCCGTACCGCCACCGATATCAATGATCATGTGCCCGGATGCGCCACCAATAGGAATGTTCGCTCCAATTGCTGCCGCAATCGGCTCTTTAATAATGTACGCCGCTTTTGCTCCTGCGGCGATTGTTGCATCAATCACCGCGCGTCGTTCGGTTGAAGTAATGCCTGCGGGAACCGCAACCATAACTTCCGGACGAAATAAATGCACGCCGCCAAGCGCCTTGTTAATGAAGTATCGTAACATCGCTTCGGTCGTTTTGTAATCCGCAATGACGCCATCTTTCAGCGGACGCGAGGCGATAATCGTATCCGGCGTACGACCGATCATCTCTTTCGCCTCTTCGCCGACCGCAAGAATTTTTTTATCAATAAGTGAAATCGCAACAACCGACGGTTCGTTAATCACGATACCGCGGTTTGGCACATAGACTTCAACGTTTGTCGTGCCGAGATCAATGGCGATTTTTCTTTGAAACCACATGTAAGCGTTGTTAGAATTCAATCGTAAACTGCCGATCTACTCGTAAATCTGTTGGGAAGGTAATCGTATCACCCTTCCGTACTACATGAAAGCCCGTTGGCTGCCATCCTTTGATCTTCTTACCAAATTGCAAGCGCACAAGCAATGGGTGCGCTTCCGTCCCCGCTTGCTTCTGGGCGTAGAGCGTATACGACGATGGTGCCATCGTCGGAGGAAGCAGATACTCAAGCGTTACTGTTTTTGTCTCGCGCGGCTCTATAATAAGATAGCCGCCGAATACCGTTTTTCCCAAATCCTCGCTCAATTCCGCTTTTTTCGCTTCACGCTTTTTATCTTCCGTGATAAATCCTTCTGAGCGAAGAAGTTCTGCACCACGTGGTACATAAACACGCGTATAGGTGCGATATCGCGTCGTCTTCCATGAGAAAAGCCCCCTATTGTGATACGTCACTGCAAGCGTTGCTTTGAGTCGCCGAGGGTCCGGCGTCACCGTATACGTGATGGATCGATCCATCACGCTATCGGTTTTTAAGGCGCCAAGATTCGCGTCAACGACCATAAGAAAATCGTTCGTCGCATCCCGAACACGTCCATCCCATCCTTGATTCGTCACAAGTGTCTGGAGCGCAGGATTCGTCTCATAGATCAAAACGTGTCGTTCACGCATCGCGCCCTCAAAAATATCAAGAAGGTCTGGGATCTGCGTTAACGGAAGTGTCGAGAGTCGGTGAACAATCTCCTTTGTAAGTTTTCCTATAATCTCTTTTCTCTCAATATCCGGAAGGCCAACCTCCACATACCCCTTCTCTACATAGAACTGTAATGTGTCAACGAGATTTTTTGAAGTGAACTGTACGTCACCCACGGTGATCGGACCCAAGAGCTCAAGAAGTCGCACAACAACGGTTGGTGTAATTGCAAGCACGCCGTCAATTGGCAATGGATCCTTGCTTTCTTTTTGATAAAATGCAAGCGCTTGTTTTGCAGTTGTTGGAAAATCCGGTGACCAGTTGACGTCGCGCAAAAACCAATACTTTAAATTGAGGTGGGTTTTGATTGGCGCAGGCGGCACAACGCGCAATCGTTTTTCACGGTCCGCCAGACGATCAAGACGATAAATATTGTCGGTAAATAATGATTGAATCTCTCCGTCGCGAAGATCGAGAATGCCATAGGTCCCGATAAATCCGCCGGTCGGTCGCAATTCATCATTATTTTGAAACAAGAAAAGATACCGCTGCGCTTTTGGATAACCGGAAACAAGCGGTAGCGCATCAAGGAGTGGAAGCGCAATTTGTAAACTGTGTTGCGCGCGCGGCAATTGCATTTTTAGGGGCTCTACTGCGGAAGCCAAGGGTGGCAAAAGAAATCGATCGGGAACGCGCGCGAGCGAAAGCATCGCAAGATCAACATCGCTTTTAATGCCTTGTAATACTGGTGATGCTTCAAAAAGTTGCGCAAGGAAAAGCCGTTTTTGTTCGGGTGTGATTTCACTAAAATGCAACGGCTTATTCCCAACAATCGTTGTCACAAGTTTGTTTGCAAATTGTGCTCCCCTATCCATGGCTATAGAAAGGCGGTCAATAGTCGCAATCGTATACGTGAACGCGCGCACTTGTCGCCCAAGCACTGGCACTGCCGCAATGGCGCGCAAACCGGAAAGATCTTCTTGCACAGACCGCAAATAATATTGTGCGCTCGCGATGTTTGTGCGTGCATATGCAAATTGCTGATCACGTAACAATGTGACGCTATAGAGAAGATGGTCTTTTGCTTTTTGCGTATAATCCACAATGCGCAGAACCGATCGCGCGGCAAAAACGCTCGCGACGCCAAGCGCAATCAAAGCGATAAGCACAATAAAAAAGATCCACGGATTTTTTTTCTTCCGTTCTGTTCTATAGTGATCGAGAAAGTTCGCTGGTTGAATGCTATACATAATTATTGATGCCCCACTTTAAGAAATACTTTATACCGCTCGCAATATGCACACGAGTTGCGAACGAAAATAACGTATTCAAGCCCGTCGCTTCAGCGGAAAGTCGCTGATGGAAATGCGTGAGCATAGCGTTTGGCTCATACCATACTTCATATCCCTCTTTCCAAAATCGCCGACACCAATCAATGTCTTCAAAGTAGAGAAAATATCGTTCGTCCATAAGCCCCACACGGGTGATTGCATCGCGCCGCACTAAAATTGCCGCGCCAAGCAACCAATCGACGGTATGGGGAGCATGGTGATTAATATCCGCCATACAATAATGATTAATTTCTCGGCGCGCAAACGCAAAATGCCCGAGTGGCGTACGACGATACAGCGGAATCATGACGCCCGGAAAACGAAATCGCGAATCTTGCAGCGTACCATCAGGATGCGTCAGACGAGGACCTACTGCGGCGGCTTTTGGATGCGCTTCAAGAAATGCGACAAGACGCTGCAAGGCCCCTTCCCGCACGACAATATCGGGGTTCATGATAAAACAATACTTCCCTTTTGCTCGACGAATTCCCTCGTTGTTCCCAGCGCCAAAACCAGTATTTTTACTATTAGCAATAACGACGAGATCGTTACGATTCGCTGCTTCTCTCTCCGCCCACGCTGCGCTCCCATCGCTCGATGCGTTATCAATCACAATAACTTCCGTGTGTTCGGGAAGCGCTGACGCAAAAAGACGACGAAGGCAATATTTGAGAAGTCCTTTCGTTTCGTAATTTACGATGATAATCGAAACGACCGGAGTATGTCCCGCATTGTCGCGGACGATTGGCGACGATGGTGCATAATCCACCGCCGCTTCTCGAGCATGAGTGGCCATAAGCGTAGAAGGCTTGGAAAAAGTTGTAACGTTCTTGGTTCTCGCAAAAGAATCCAAAAAAGTTTAACACATTCCCGAAATAAAATCAAGGGGGCGGCCCGAAAAAAATTTTTCGCATCATCATTCTTCGTAATGAGGAAAAAATGATTGCGCCAGGAAAGCGCGCGTAAGATCGCCGGAACACGATCGCGGCGTTCACGCCCGAACGTGCGATGATGCCATGCGATGGCGTTCGGCGTATACCACGAAGACCAGCCAAACCATTGCAAACGCCACGCGAGATCGGCATCTTCCTTGTAGGAAAAAAAATCACTGTCAAAAAATTCG
>CAYHPG010000051.1:0-5970 GCA_964358625.1 uncultured Gammaproteobacteria bacterium | reverse complement strand
CTCAATCTCTGGGAACCAAAGACGGATGCACAAAAAGAAGACTTGAATAAATTTGCCACAAACGCCGGATTTAGAACAGAAGAAGTTACCAAAGATACCGCGTATGCGCTCGTCGGTCAGCTCATCAATACTTTCTTGGGACTCCTCGGCGTTGTTTTCCTTCTCCTTATCGTCTATGGAGGGTTCAAATGGATGAACGCTCAAGGCGCGGAGGAGGACGTCAAAAAAGCAAAAGATACTATCACGCAAGCCGTCATTGGTTTGGTAATTATTATGGCAGCATACGCAATTTCAAATTTTGTCATTGGCAACATCCAGAAAAAAACTTTAAAGACGACTGACAGCTTCTCCACTCATTTTGTATAAAGTGTCTAATTGAAATATCTCCCACCTCCCCTAGCCCCTCCTCGGGCAGGAGGGGAACCCGATCGATTTCCTCCCCTTTCCAAGGGGAGGCGAGGTGGGGTTAGACACATTGTGGAGTATTTCAACAAGAACTAAAAAAACCATGCAAACCCGCCTCATCCTATTCTCTCTTCTTCTCGTCCTCACTGTCTTTGTCGTTAGGCCCACTACAACGCACGCAAAAGTTAATCCACTAGGAACGCTCAACACTACGGTAACAAATGGTTCCGATGCATCCTACAACGCAGGCACAAATATACAATCCCTCGTCGGCACGGTTATTAGCACATTTCTCTCTATCCTCGGCGTTATCTTTCTCGTCCTTACGGTTTACGGCGGCTATCTTTGGATGACGGCACAAGGCGCGGAAGAAGAAGTCACGAAAGCAAAAAAGCTTATCACGCAAGCCGTTATCGGGCTTGCCATTGTCATGGGCGCGTACGCGATTTCGTACTTTGTAACGAGTGCACTTGAAACTGCAGGTGGTTAAAAATTTTTCAAAATATATTATCTATGTATAATGCTATGAAAAAAATATTTCTTATTGCATTGTTTCTTATAATGCTCAGCCCATCTTTCGTACATGCTGCTACCGGCACGCTGACGAATGGCCTCAAGCTCGTAAACAACGCCGGGTATAGTACAACTACAAACGAAAGCTCAATAAGAACGTACGTGGGGTCAATCATTAATGCCGTTCTCGGTCTCTTAGGTACAGTCTTCTTAGTTCTCTTGGTTTACGGGGGGTATCTCTGGATGACCGCGGGGGGAAATGAAGAAGACGTAGGTAAGGCGAAAAAACTCATCGCGCAAGCAATCCTTGGGCTCGCAGTTATCATGGGCGCGTACGCAATTTCATACTTTGTAACGTCGAAACTCGAAACTGCAACCGGCCTCTAAAAAAATTATTCCCCTCTTAGGATAAGAGGGGTTAGGGGAGTTACGATTCAATCTTTATGATGCGCCCTCTCACCACATTCCTTGTCCTCACTGCTATCATCACCCCACTCTTCTTTGCGTCTGCTGGCGTAGTAACGGGCGATCTTCAAACAACAGGTGGCGCAGCAAAATTTAAGGTTGAAGGGACAAACCAATATACGATATCCAAAATCGTTGGCACGATTATCCGCGCCTTCTTAGGCCTCCTCGGAACAATCTTTGTTGTGCTCATGATTTATGCAGGGTATCTCTGGATGACTGCTGCAGGAAATGAAGAAGAAGTAACGAAGGCAAAAAAACTTATCACACAAGCAATCATGGGGCTTGTTGTCACAATGAGTTCATGGGCAATTTATAGCTTTATCATCCCCATCTTCCAAGCATGAAAAAATCAAGATACATATCTATTCTCCTTATTGCGCTAACATTTTTTATTACTGTCATTCCGTTATATACGAAGGCAGAATCTCTCATAACGGGAGATGCAGTAGATGAGGCCATAGAACATGACGCAGCGCTCCGAGATGCCGCTGGATTTAAAGAAGGTATAGATATAGAGGATATTGTCGGCACGATAATCAATGCCTTTTTAGGCCTCCTCGGAACAATCTTTGTTGTGCTCATGATTTATGCAGGGTATCTCTGGATGACTGCTGCAGGAAATGAAGAAGAAGTAACGAAGGCGAAGAAGATACTAGGCGGTGCAATTGTCGGTCTTGCTATTGTACTCACTGCATGGGCAATAACGAGATTTGTAATAACAGGACTAGGAAAAGCGACTGGAATTCCATAAAATAGAGAAAAAAGAAAAACGGGCCCGCTACAAACGGTGCCCGTATTTTGTTACACGCGGTTCATCTACCGCCCCGCAACAAGCCCACGACGGCGAATGCGTGTCGTCGAGTCGTTTTCGTAAATATCCATGTCCACCGCTGACGGCGCCTGGATCTCGATCCTGCGCGACGTGCCGAAGGGCGATGCCGCAACGCCGAGATTGTCCGGACGGTACTGCCGCGAGTACGCCCGCACCGCGTCTGCCTGTGCGCGCTTCATGGCGAAGTCTCCCTGCGTCTCGCCGTTCCAGAATACCGCACACCCCGGCGCCCCGAAGAACACCGCAACGACGCACAACACCGAGAGCTGTCTGTACAACTCTCGGTGTTGTACAAGCACGAAAAACGATCGCTTCATCTCCTGTCCTCCTGAATTTCCGCATGCCCATCATGCGCGAAACATCCAACCATAACACAGACGTATACTCCTGTCAACCGTCAATTATGTTGTGGACTTAAACAGCAAAAACACTTTCGATTACCTAACAAACTAAATAACTGTGAATTACGAAACTCCGGTCTTCCCGAAGCCGCTTATTTCCACCCTCACCCTAACCCTCTCCCATTGAGGGAGGGGGAATAAAAAGAGTTTCGTAATCCAAGTAAATAAACAAAGCAGCAACCCTCAAAAACTAGACCAAAACTAAATAAAATCAAAAACTAAAATCAATGAATCCAACCCCGCCGCAATCCGCCAACTGGCGGAGCGAGGTATTCGGGCAGGCAAAATAAACAGTAAAAGATGAAAGACGTAGTACAAAAACTTCACGATCGTGAAGTTTTTGTATCAAATTATTTTATGGTATACTATTGAGCATATTATTCATATTGCCATCTTACAACATGCAAAAGCGAAAAGTTTCTCAAACAAAACAATTATTGCGTATTATTGGAGAAAATGCACGTTATACGGCAATAGATCTCGTTGATTTATTTGCAGCATTCTTGAATCCAGTAGATTTTAAGGAGTTGGCTCGAGGCGGGGGTATAGACGGTGTTCGAGCAAAACGACGTCGACGTTTTGAGTACGAGCAACGACAGGTACTTGCCCGATTAGAGCAACAACGATGTATTACAATACGTCGCGCTGCCGATCGTATATCTATTGCACTGACAAAGAAAGGTGCGGCGATTCTTCAAAAAGAAAAAATACGCTCTGCAAAACATTGCCCCATTGGACAGGGTATTCTTGTCGTCTTTGACATCCCTGAACGCACTCGAAAAATGCGTGATCAATTTCGTTTTTTCCTCAAAGAATGCGAATTCCAACAGGTGCAACGGAGTGTTTGGTTTACCCCATGCGATGTCTATAACGAACTTCGAGATTTTATTCAACAAACAAAAAGCGAGAAATGGATTCACGTGTTCCGCGTCATCAACCCATTCGATAAAACGACGAAAAATTGATTGTGTAAAAACTTCACGATCGTGAAGTTTTTACACAGTGCTTACCATTCTATCTGCTCTATACGCTCTACCTGTTCTAGCTAATCTATACTATATATTCTATCCGTTCTATCTGTGAAAAAACTTTGTATCGTCTTACCAACACACAATGAAGCGCAGGTGCTTGCTAAAAATGTTCATGCGGTGCACGCATTTTGTACGGACATGCTTTCTGATTATGCGTGGAATATCTGCATTGCGGACAATGGTTCGCGCGATGCAACACCAATCATCGCTGCAGCACTTTCCCATGAACTTCCCGACGTAACGTACTTCCACGCGGACGGTACGGGTCGTGGGGCAGCGCTTCGCCGCGCATGGAGCGAATCGTCGGCAGATATCCTCTGCTATATGGACGTTGATCTTGCAACCGATTTACGCGCACTCCCCTTCCTCGTCAATGCAATACACGATGGCGCGGATATTGCGGTTGGCTCCCGCTTTATGCAGAGCGCTTCTGTACAACGCTCGTGGGGTCGTGAATGGATGTCGCGAACATACAATTGGATGACACGACATCTCCTGCACTTGCGCATTCACGATGCACAATGCGGATTTAAAGCAATCAACAAAAAAACGGCGCAAGAACTTTTGCCGCTTATTCATAATGATCAATGGTTTTTTGATACCGAACTTCTCGTTCTCGGCGAGCATCATGGCATGACGATTCTGGAGATTCCGGTTACTTGGGTTGAGGCACGTGATCGGAAACGCAAAAGCACGGTGCGCATCTTCCGCACCATCATAAATTACTGCCGAGAAATTTGGAGATTGCGACGATCCGTCACCTCGCGCTGATATTCAGTAGCCCGATCCGGCGCGAGCGCAATAACGCTCGTTGCCTTTCCCGTTTCAAGTTGGGTCATTGACGTCGCTATCGGAAACCAATAGACGTGAAATAACAATGGGAACAGTCGTGTTGTATCACCATTCATGATCAGGGCGTTTTGATTCTCCGGTGCAGTGAGCACAAGTCGAACGCATTGCTTGAGTGGTGGCATACTGCAAGTAGATTCTTTCGTCATACGCGCTTCAGATGTTTTTTGTTTTGTCACATCAAAAAATAAAATACCCTTACCTCGCTTCAAAAGGAAGAATTGTTCCTGTGCAGCAATCACACCAAAGGGTGCAAGGATGTCATAAAGTCGTGCAGTATCTTCCGGGGAATATGCAACCAGATCATTTGTATCTATAAGGATAAAAGCAACGTCCGAGGGAAGCGCGTAAGGCGCTTTCGCAAATTGAGTTTTTCCGGCGCTCGCATAGCGAAGAAGGTAGAGTGCATTGCGGCGTGAAAGCTGCGTCAAAAACGACTCCGTTGTTGCAACACTTGCGTCAGGGGGGATCTGTGCAAGAAACAAAGCGCGTGTTTGGAGTTCTTGCGATGCGCTTCTTTCCATTACAACGCCCGGCAATGGCCCGAGTGTTGCCGCGCCGTAGAGCGTTGCGGTAACGAGCAAAAAGCGAAGGGGGATTGTAGTAAAAAATTTCGGCGGATTGACAACTGCATGTATCGTCGCAAGCACAAGCCCCGGAAGCAAGAGCGTTACATAATGTGTTTGCGCAATAAGC
The DNA here is from genome assembly GCA_964358625.1 of uncultured Gammaproteobacteria bacterium. Classification (GTDB taxonomy): domain Bacteria; phylum Patescibacteriota; class Patescibacteriia; order JACQSD01; family JACQSD01; genus JAUSHC01. The sequence continues at coordinate 775 of CAYHPG010000051.1, read as the reverse complement.
GGAGTGCCGCCATAGCTTGCAAGAAGATTTTGAAGGAATATCGGAATCGTGAGAAGCAATGCGCGCGGACGAATAAAAAACAAAAAAAGAAAGGGGATGCCAAGCGCCAAAAGAAGAAGACCAGTATTTGCCGTGGCGATGTGTGTAAGAACAGTAAGTGGGTGGCGGAAAAGGTTCAATGCGATTTCCAAAAAAGAATTACCAAGCCATGAATAATAATAAAGAAATTTATATGCACCGCCGACAGCAAAGTATGCGGCGATCTTCTGTGTGGCGATGAACCATGTGGATCCTAAGAGTAGTGGGATGATGATCCACCATATACCGTGGCGGGGGCCTGCCCCATTGCACCCCGCTCCGACCGCATCACCCTTCGGGTTGCTGGGGCTCGAGCGGGGCCCCTGCAATGTGTCACCCCTTAGTGCTGCTAAGAGTGCGAACGCACCAACAACGAGCGCGACGTCTTCGCGTACCGTAAGCGCAAGCAGCGACCAGAGCACAAATTTTCCCATGCGCTTTTCTTCGTATGCGAGTAGTGCATAAAAAAGAGGAAGAAGTGCAAAGGGGAGAATATGAAACTCAAAAAGATTGATGTTTTGGACGAGGGGGTTGGCGAGCCAGAGGAGGGAGAGGAGGAGTGGGAGTGACGTGAAACGTTCGGGGTCCTGCCACCTGCGGCACCTCACCGTGCTCACTGCGTTGCGCGCGCTAAGGTCTCCGCCTCCGGTGTCACCCCTCGCTATACTCCTCTTCACTAATAAGTGCGTAAAAGAAT
>CAYHPG010000050.1:0-5976 GCA_964358625.1 uncultured Gammaproteobacteria bacterium | reverse complement strand
GCGTGTGACAGAAAAGGATATTCAGAAACGTCTTCTCCATATTGCAAAGGCAGAGGGAGTTGTCGTTGAGCCGGAGGTGCTTACGTTGATCGTGCGCGCAGGCGAAGGGTCGCTCCGTGATGCGGAAAGTATCTTGGGGCAACTCCTTGGATTGGGGAAGAAGCATATTACCAGTGAGGACGCGGCACGAATGCTCCCGCACGGTGATGGTGTGCGCGCTGAAGCATTTGTTACTGATCTTTTGCAACACAACATACCGTCTGCGCTTACGTCCATTGAGGATTTCGTTGACCGCGGCGGAGATACAAAAGTTTTTTTGCGTGATTGTATTCGTGCGAGCCGCTCGCTGCTTATTCGTTCGGTGCGAGAGCATGAGTCGTCTGATACGATTGCACAGCTTTTGCATCACTTTCTCCGTGCGTTGGCGGACGCAGAAGTTGTTGAGCCGCCAGAGCTTGCTCTTGAATTGCTGATTGCCGAGTATGCCGTGCCGTATGGAGTAAAAGAATCTCCAAAGCATGCACCGGAGAAAAAAAATGTATTGCCGGATGCACCAAAAGAAGAAAAAAAGGTAACGCATACAGAAAACGGAGTTCTTTCACTTCTTGCAGTGACTGAACGGTGGGGGCATGTCCTCACTGCCGCAAAAAAGTATAATCATTCTCTTGCGCTTATTTTAAAAGTCGCGACGCCTGTTTCTGTTGAAGCGCATACGCTGACGCTTGGATTCCGCTATTCGTTTCATGCGGATCGCTTGGAAGATCAGACAACAAAAAAACTCGCAAGTCGTATTCTGGAAGAAGTATTTGGCGAGCCGCTTGCTGTACGTACCGCCATCGTGCAGCATGATACACCTTCAGTCGATACGCACCATAAAAATGACGAACCCGGAACGCTCCTTTCAAACCTCTTGACGACCTTTGGAGGTAAAGTTATCCGGAAGAGTGAAGGATGATGCGGATCATCTCAAGTCGTCTAGTGGTGCAAAATTTTTTGGGTATGTTATACTATTGACATGCCGAATAGCTGGAACAAAGGGTTCACGAAAAATACCCATCCATCGGTGCGCAAGATTTCTGAAACAATGCGGTTGCGAAAGATTGATAATTTCGCTGTGTGGAGAGAAAGAATGAAGAAAGAGGGGAAGATAAAATTTACCTATCCGCCGCTAGAGAAAAATGGGAATCTTGCGGAACTTATTGGTGTTACACTTGGCGATGGACATATCTGCAAATATCCTCGAACCGAAGAATTGCGCATTATTGCAAATTCGAATAATCCCGGTTTTATTAAAAGGTATGCTCACCTTATAGAAAAGATATTCCAGAAAAAACCGTATATTATTTCTCATCGATCTGTTCATTCAACAAAGATTGGATTTTACGAAAAATATATAAGCAAGAGAATTGGCGTTCCAGTCGGAGCAAGAAAAAATTTAACAATTCGTGTCCCCAGATGGATCCTGAAGAAGCAAGAATACATGCGAAGGTATCTTCGTGGTTTATACGAGGCGGAAGGAAGTTTTTGTGTTCATAAACCAACGTATACTTATAAATTTCTTTTTTCTAATAGGAATCAATCGATTCTTAATGTGGTATACCGACTGATGAGGGTACTTGGTTTCCACCCCCATAGAAGTAAGTATCAGATCCAGATTTCAAGGAAAGAAGAGGTGTATCGGGCGGTAAAAGTTTTAGGATTTAGGGATTATAAGCATATTGCGGAGTAGTGTAACGGTAGCACGTTAGGCTCTGGACCTAAAAATCCTGGTTCGAATCCAGGCTCCGCAGGTATAAGAATGAGAGTGTAGAAAAATGATCAAAATCCGCTAAATTTTATTCTTCGAGCTTGTCGAGAAGCTACAATGGTTCGACGACGCTCACCACAGGTTTTGGCTAACTTCTCGACTCGCTACGCTCGCTCGAAGGATAACGTAATAGTTTTTCTACAGTCTCAAGAATATATTTATGATTTTTCATTACTTCTATAAACATCTTTCCGACGAAGAACAGCAGCTTTTTGATCGGTATTTCGCACAGAAAATTCCGAAACTTACGGTACTTGTGCAGCGTTTTGAGCCGGCGGATTGCGACGTGACGGTTGAACGATTTGCGAAAAAGAAAGCATATAAAGTTTCGTTGAATGTCAAAACGGCACATGGAGATTTTTTTGCCTCCGAAGATGATCATACGATTGCGGAGGCAGTTGATTTTGCAAAACATAAATTATCGCGGCAACTCGAGAAAGCGCATGATCGAGGAAAGCCAAACATGTAGAAACATCCATGGTGCGACGATTATTGCATGGTGAAATAAAAAGTCTCTCCGCAGCGGCAATGATCCTTGCCGCTGCTTCGTTGGTATCGCGCGTTGTCGGCATGCTGCGTGATCGTATTTTAGCGGGTGAGTTTGGTGCGGGTGAAAAGCTCGATATCTATTATGCCGCCTTTCGTCTGCCAGATCTTCTTTTTCAGTTATTGATTCTTGGAGCTTTGTCCGCTGGGTTTATTCCAATGTTTACCGCACTCTTGGAGCAAGATAAAAAATCTGCGTGGGTGTTTGCGAATAATGTTCTGCATAGTGTGCTTGTTTGCTTTGGGGTTGTGGCGGTCTTCGTATTCGGAAGCGCTCCACTCCTCGTCCGCATCGCGATCGCCCCCGGCTTTTCCTTGGAAGCACAACAGACAACGGTTGTTTTAACGCGTATTATGCTTCTCTCGCCGATTTTTCTTGGTGTCTCCGCGTTGTTTACCGGTATTGCGCAAACATTTCGTCATTTTTTTATCCCTGCGATTGCGCCCATTTTTTATAATGTTGGCATTATGCTTGGTGCGCTTTTTCTCGCTCCACGATTCGGCATTGTTGGCGTTGCATGGGGCGTTATCGTGGGAGCATTTTTTCATGCGATTATCCAATGGCCGGCAGTGTACGCGGTTGGTTTCCGTTATACATTTGTCTGTGTATGGAATGAAAAAATTCGTTCACTCGCGCGACTCATGATCCCGCGCGTTTTAACGCTTGGCATTGTAAATATTGAATTGCTGGCGTTGACCGCATTCGCCTCCTCATTGCCGAAGGGGAGTTTATCCGTATTCAATTTTGCGAATAATTTACAGAGTTTCCCTATTGGTATTATTGGTGCGTCGTATGCCGTCGCGGCATTCCCTTCATTTTCCGAAGCGGTTGCGCGAAACGATCGCGATGGATTTATACAGTCTTTTTCTTCTGTGGTGCGGCAGGTGTTCTTTTTTATGATCCCCGCCACGGTTCTTTTTATTGTTTTGAAAGCGCAAATTGTTCGTTCCATTTTGGGGACGGGAGCATTTGATTGGCAAGCAACGGTGTTGACATTTGAAACAGTGCAAGCGTTTGCCTATGGATTCGTCGCGCAGACCGTTTTTTTCGTGCTGGTACGAGGATTTTGGGCATATGCAGACACCGTGCGCCCAGCAATCATCGCGATTGTGGGAGCAATTGCAACGCTCGGCGTTGCGTATGTTGGAAGAAATTTTTTCGGCGTTTCCGGTTTAGCCCTTGCCTTATCTATTGGTGCTACAGCAGAAACCATTGTTCTTTGGATTGTATTACGTCGTCGCGTTGGCAATCTTGATGAAATGCGCATTGCGTTCGCTGTATTCAAAATGATCGTTGCCGCGATTGCGATGGGACTCACGACGCAATATGTAAAATACGCACTCGCTTCAATAGTAGGCACGGAAACATTTTTGGGGATCGCAACGCAAGGGTTTGCTGCGGGGGGGCTTGGGTTTTCTATCTATTGTGGTGTATTGTGGTGTGTACGCTCATCAGAGCTTTTTGCAGTGTGGGAAGGCATTCGTCGTCGTATCCATCCGCGTGTTGAGCAACTTGAACTTTTTGAGTAATTATGGATCAAAAACATATACGTAATTTTTGTATCATTGCGCATATTGATCACGGGAAATCAACGCTTGCTGATCGGTTTTTAGAGTTGACGGGAACGGTTGAGAAGCGGCAAATGAAAGAGCAACTTTTGGATTCCATGGATCTTGAGCGCGAGCGGGGGATCACGATCAAGCTCACACCTGTCCGTATGGAATACAAAGGACAGGTGCTGAATTTAATTGACACGCCCGGGCATGCGGATTTCGGTTATGAGGTGTCGCGGTCGCTTGCCGCAGTGCAAGGCGCGATTTTACTCGTGGATGCAACGCAGGGCGTGCAAGCACAAACTCTTGCGAATTTACATTCAGCATTAGCACAAAATCTTACGATTATTCCTGTCGTCAATAAAATTGATTTGGCAAACGCGGATCCCGAACGATCGGCGCGGGAAATTGTGGAACTCATTGGTTGTGAAGAAAGCGATATTTTATATGCGTCAGCAAAAACCGGTGTGGGTGTTACAGAAATTTTGGATGCGGTGATTACACGCGTGCCGTCGCCCTCTGGCAATCCGACGGCGTCGCTTCGTGCGCTTATTTTTGACTCGCTCTATGATACGTACCGCGGGGTTGTTGCCTATGTGTGTGTGGTGGACGGTGCGATTAGGAAAGGAGATATGATGTTGCCCTTTGCGACCAGAAAAGAAAGTGAGGTCTTGGAAGTCGGTACGTTTTCACCAAAATATACTGCGCGAGAGTCACTCGCCGCGGGGGAGACGGGGTATATCGTCACGGGGTTAAAAGATATTACCGCATGTCGTGTTGGTGACACGATTACGAGCGCCGCAAACCCTACGAAAGAACCTTTGCACGGATACAAAGAAGTGAAGCCCATGGTGTTTGCCGGATTTTTTCCAAAAAACGATGGCGACATTGAACGATTGCGCGACGCCGTGGAGAAACTCAAAATGAATGACGCGGCGTTTTCATTTACGCCAGAGCATTCGCAGGCATTGGGCTATGGATTTCGGTGCGGATTTTTAGGGCTTTTGCATCTTGATATTATTCGCGAGCGACTAGCGCGTGAGTATAGTATGCAGGTTGTCGTAACCGTGCCGAGTGTCGGATATCATCTTACAAAAAATAACGGTGAAACAATTGTTGCGCACGGTGCAGTTGCATTTCCCGACCCGTCGTTTATTCGTGAGATCACGGAGCCGTGGGTGCGCATGGACATTATTACGCCCGAGGAGTATGTGGGTGGCACTATGCAAATGGTGCAGGATTTTCGTGGCGTGTATGTACAGACCGAATATCTGGGAAGCGACAGCGCACGGCGTGTCATTTTGCATTATGAACTGCCACTCTCACAGATTCTCGTCGATTTTTATGATCGTTTGAAAAGCGTCTCGCAGGGGTATGCGTCCATGAATTATGAATTGTTAGATTATCGCGTTGCGAATGTGCGTCGCATGGATATTTTAGTTGCAGAAATTCCCGAGGAGTCATTAGCGACTATCGTGTATGAAGATGAGGCACAGGAAGTTGGGCGGCGCATCGTGACGAAGTTGAAAGAGTCTCTGCCGAAGCAGTGGTTTGATGTGAAGTTGCAAGCGACACTGGGCGGGAAAATCGTGGCGGCGGAACGCATATCGGCGTTTCGAAAGGATGTGACGGGGCATTTGTACGGCGGTGATGTGACGCGAAAAAAGAAGTTGTTGGAAAAGCAGAAGAAGGGAAAGAAGAAAATGGCGGCAATGGGGAAAGGGCGAGTGGATATCCCTCCCGAGGCGTATCTCGCGGTATTGAAGCGATAATGGTACAATAATTGACTATGAGTCGAAAACGGAAAGTAATAAAAATAGTGTGGATTATTGTTTCGGCGTTTGTGGCGCTTTCAATGGTGCTTTGGACTGTCGCGCCGTCTTTCCAATGAAACAGTGGATCCCTGCGAAAGACCCGCCGAAGGAATTTTACGCGCAATTTCCTGATATACCGGAAGTTGTAGCGCGCTTGTTGTATCATCGGGGTATTACCACGCAAGAAGCAGTCGATGAATTTTTGCATCCGGATTATGGACAAGATATCCATGATCCGTTTTTATTTCTCGATAT
>CAYHPG010000049.1:0-5989 GCA_964358625.1 uncultured Gammaproteobacteria bacterium | reverse complement strand
CCCTTTGTCCCCTCCCATCAAGGGAGGGGGAAATCGGAGTTTCGTAATTCACAGCATGCAGGGTGATATAAAAAAAGAAAGACCGAGATATGAATCTCGGCTTTCAGGGTTCCGATAGAATCCGCGCCTGACAATAATAAGTATAGCAAACCAATAAACCGTGTCAAGACCACCGAAAGGTATTCGTTGCCGCATCAAAATATGCAATACGGCTATACTTTTCGTTCCCCCGTTTTTTGAGCATGTTCGCAATGCGGCTACCGATGTGCGCGGCGGCGTGCCCGAACTATCCTTATGCGTGTTGCAATTCCCTTTCAACGCGCTCCGCAAGATAGATCTTCATCAACGACTGATAGGGTACATCGCGTTTATGCGCTGCGACTTTAAGAGCGGCGACAAGAGACTCAGGAAGACGCAGTGAGATAGAACGGACGGACGGCTGCAAATTCGGAAAACGTACACGCTGTGCAGCACGTGCATCAAAATAATCCGTCACATCGTGTGACGCCCAAAATTCTCGCTCTATATCTTCATTTTTAAAATGAGGGATTTTCTTTATAGTGGGCATAAAATATTCTCTCTTTTCTACTCATCGGTCGAGCAGAGATAATGCGAATAATTTTTCGTCGAATGGTAAAAATAATAGTAAGGAGTTTCTCATGGCGTGTTTTTCCAAGGGCAACATACCGTATCTCACGCTGTGAATGTTGTGCATCTGGAATGATAACCGGATCATGAAAGAATACTTCCTCTGCTTCAAAGAATGAGATGCTATGTCGTTCCCAGTTTTTCTCAATATTCGCCTGGTCCCAATGAAAACCGGAGGTTCCCTCCAATATCTCCTGCATAACAAGTGTATATTTCTATTATATACAAAAAAAATGACATGTCAAGACCACCGAAAGGTGTTCGTTGCCGCGTCAAAATACGCGATGCGACTATATTTTTCATTGCCGCGTTTTTTGAGCATTGCGGCGATACGCGCGCCGTTTTGCGCAGCGTCGTTTTTCGAAAGTTTTCCCTTTTCTTGCAAAACCCATTGCAAAAAGATGCTCATAAACTTCGGCATGGTCGGCGTCAAATGAAAATCTTCACTGTAACGCGTTCTTCAGTACCGGCAAATCTTCTTTTACTGTTTTCCAGACGAGCTCCAGATCAACACCAAAATATTCATGGACGAGCTTATCCCGCATGCCAGTAATATCTGCCCAGGGGATATGCAAGAATTTTACCCGAAAAGCATTAGCCAATTGCTTGCTCGCCTCCCCAATGATTTCCAACTCACGAACGACGCCGTCTTGCAATAATCTATTGTTCAAAAATGCCTCGCGGGGGACGCCATGAAGATACTGCTCAATCGTCGCTATAGCATCAAGAATATGCGTGACATACAACTCATCATGCTTCATAGAATGTCTGCGCGCTGGAGAGAATTTCTTCTTGTAAAAATGGGCTCAATGATCCTCGTGTCACAAGATCTACTTTTTTCTTCAAATGCTCAGAGAGTTTTCGTTCAAGTCCGATAAAAAAGAATAGCCCTTTTGGTTTTGAAAATTCAATCAAAATATCAACGTCGCTTTTCGCCGTAGCATCACCGCGCGCGTGCGAACCAAAAAGAGCGGCAGATCGTACGTCGCTTTCTTGCAAAAGAGGAATTGTCCCCCGTAACGCGTTTGTAATGGTTTTCTGCGATGTTTTTTTCATAGGATAATTATAGGCGAAAAAGATTGCCTTGTCAAAGTTTTCAACTCCACTTAAACTGCTGAGTCTGGGCATCCATGTACGCGATGCGGCTGTATTTTTCGTTGCCGCGTTTTTTGAGCATGGCCGCGATACGCGCGCCGTTTTGCGCCGCGTCGTTCTCTGAAAGTTTTCCTTTCTCTTGCAACGCCCACTGCAAAAAGATGCTCATAAACTTCGGCATGGTCGGCGTCAAACGAAAACCTTCAAGAAGGTCTGGCGCATTTTTTGTTTTCAAATATGCAGTAAACAATTCGCGAATTTTCTCGTCCGTAATCGCGCGCTCCAAGGCATTATCCTGCGCCAAAATCATGAGCCCGGCAATCAAATCTTCTGCGGTCGCCGGAGCCACGCCTTGTGGATGCGAAAGAAGGTCGAAGAAAAGCGCAACCGCTTCTTTCCCCGTCTCCCGCAGCCGTGTCCGCGCCGCGTCAATCTTTTTCACGCGATCCGTTTCGGCTGGCGGAGGAACAGATAATGACACCGACTCCCGCGCAATAGGCGGCGCGAGCGGATGCGATGGTAATTCCCGACGCCCCCGACCAGGCGGAGTTAATGGCGTGAGAGGAATCGCGTCATGCGCAACAACTTCTTGCCGTGTAATATGAAGCTCCGGGAAAAAAAGATTGTCAACAATCTCAAAAACTTTTTCAAGTAATACACGTTCACTTTCGGAGAGTCGTCGTGCATTCTTATTCTGTGCAATAAAGCTTGCGCGCTCCACTGCGCCACGCGGCTTATCAATTGGGAAAAAGGATTGGTATTCAAGAAGCCAATTTTTTACTGTGGGAGGAACCGTTCTCGCTTCTTCTTTTTGTAATGGCTGATCGCCGATCAATTCATCGTTTTCCCGAAGACCAGCAAGTACTCCTGCAAAGCTTTCGGGAAGGGAAGGAAGCGATGAAAAAAAATCAAGCCATAGATCAATAAGCTCGACAACATTGAAATCACTTCTTAGCGCAACAAGTAACGAATGTTCAGAAAGAGAACGACGTTCTGTATCAGTAAGCTCTGATAATCGTATAAATCTTGTAAGATCTATTAACTCCTGTAATCGAGAAGAATAGTTCGGATACTTCGCCGCCACATCGCGCAATGCTTTTTCAAATTCTCGTGCATCACTAAATTCTCGGGTACTCTCTAATAGTTGAATATGAGAGCGCAATACGTCGAATGTTGCTGAATTCTCTAGCTTCTTAGTTGTAAGTTCGCGAACAATAGCGGGAGTCAATGTTCGAGGATTTGGCGGTGCTGATGCAACGAGTAGAGAAATCTCCTCTTCCATTTCTTTCGTCCCCTGCGTAAATTTCTGCAGATTAGCAATGGTCTTCACGAGCTCGTCATTCGTCAATTTAGCAACAACCTTCTCCCACGATTTTTTTTCTTCGTCAGTAAGTGGCGACTGTGCCAAAACTTGTGTAAGTTGTGTAACTAATTTCTGATCTGACGGCATAATAGAGATTACTTATTTTCTTATCTTCCTTCTGCTGCTTTTTTTGTATCATCAACTGCTCTTTTTGCTTCCGTAGTTTCATCTGATTTTTTACCGATGTTACTTAGCAGTTTGTTTGCTGTAGTCTGTGCAGTTGTAGATCTGAACAAACCACTATTCACGTCTCGCAATCCTTGCGCAAGAGTACCAAAATGTCCTCCCATATCTTCAAGTGCTTTCGCCATTTTCCCAAGTTTAGCAGAAATTTCATCTCCTCCAGTAATCTCTACTTTCACGTCAGAAGCTCCGGTAGCAGCGCCACTTCCCGACGTTCCTCCAGAAGGCTTCTGGTCACCTTTCGTTCCCCCACCTGTGCTACCACTTCCTCCCTCTCCATCACCAGTCGTCCCTCCAGCACTAGTACCACCACCCCCGCCTTTACCATCATTGGGGGGAGTCGCTCCGCTTGGAGCAGTCCCCTCCTGCCCTCCTTCGCCTTTCTTATTTTTTTCTTCAGCTCCTGGTCTAAAAGTATTAGGCACTAAAGTCCACTGTATTTTCGGCTTTAAATCATACTCCTTAAGTGCTTGGTCTATTGAGACTTCTGCCCTTGGATTCTTCTTTTTTGCTGCATCTTCCATAGATTTTCGAAGCCCCTCTACGTACTTTACATATTGAGTATCTGCTTTCCCTTTGAAATCATCAAAGGCTTCTTTTGTGTCGATGCCCGCAAATGGCATCTTTGACATAATATTCCTTGGATTTATGGCGTATTGCTCAACAAATGCTGGGTAATCTACTTTCTTTACATCTGCATCTGGAGGAATACCAATACCTTCCAGCTCCCGTTGTTGTGGTCTATTTCGTTCAGAAGAATCGTGCGTTTTCCCAAGCATCCTTATAATACGAGCGTTCCATGCATTTATTTCTCCAAGAGATCCGTCCACGTTCTCGGTTCTTCTCTCCGCCTTACCAACTGCCTGTCCCCACTTCTGCGGTGTATCTCCTCGATTTATTTTATATTCCGTATTCACTGCCATATTCTCTGCAATCATTTGCTCCTGTAGTCCACCATCTGCTTTGAGTTCCTGCCCCTTCTTTAACTTCGTTGCTTCTGTAACGTCAGGCATTTGCTCTTCCGTTAATTTATATTTTTTTCGTAAATGCACAACATATTTTTGTTGACCATCAAGTGTATCAAGATCGATTTCTTTCTTGGATCCATCCTCATTTTGAATTTCTTTCTTTCCGCCTTGCCACTTGTTTGCCATAATGATCTTCCCTTTTGCATCAGTTGTACTATAGCCAATTGCTCCACGCAGAGAACTATTTTTTTCTGCTTGCTGTGTTAAAATTGACATAACTTTCTCTGCTTCTTCTTCTCCCATGGTCTTTTTAAGCTGATTGAATTTTGCAGTATAATATTGAACCGCATTAAATTTTCCGTCAGTCGAAACGGCATCTTCTTTCCGAATCTCCGGGATTTTACCATCTGTATCGTCTGCCATCTCCGCAGCAACGCGAGCTTCGTCATTTTCATGCTTATATTTCGAAGAATAAACTGCACATGCTGCTATTACTTCAGGTCGTGTTGCAAGCGCAGCTCGACGCGAAAATTGCTCCGCTGTAAGATTTGCTCCTTCGAGTTCTTTTACTATCTCTTGAATCGCTTCGCTCGCCGCTCCGCGCTCTTCCTCTGTATCTTCTCCGCCTTCTCGTACTGTCATTAATTTCTTCCCCCATCGATCAAGGCGACTCCCTTCTTTCCCGCCGCCTGCCCATTTCATTATCTTTCCGAGGGTCTTTGCCCCACCCGTTGTTCCTGCTCGAAGATTGGCTCGCTTATTAATAAGGTCTTCAGCCGCTCCACCTGGTTTCATAAATACACGATCTAATCGTTTCTCTCGTCCTGCTAATCCTCTTTTTATGGCTTCAGGAGTAAGCATACCAGTTGCTCTCCCAAACCCTTTTCCAAATTTTTGCAAACCAGTACCAAGGCCTTTCGCGCCAAATATTTCTGCCAATTTCCCTATACCCATTATTGGTTTCGCAAGTCCGCCACTCGCAACGAACCGTTCGAGCGGTTTTCTCAACATGCTCTGCGTCATAAATTTCGAAGCTGCTCCCGCAACCCCCGCCCCCGCGGCGCCGGATTCTTGCGCGAACTTGAGGCCGGCGATAAGGAGGCCTAGTGATACAGCAAAACTCACAATCGCGGTGCCAGTACCCATCTCTGACGCGCCGATACGCGCTGTCGAATCAACACCTTGCATTGCAAAACGTACTTCACCTTGCACGCGTAAAGCAAGCCAGAGGAAAAACATAAGCACTGGTCCACCAACAAGATTCTTCGATAGCTCCCCCCACCACTTTCCTGCATATTGTTGTCCTTGTGGAAACGCAGAAAGAAGAAACGGCAGTGGCGATAGTATCGTCAGAATCCAAAGCATAAGCACCCGCGCCAAGAGCATAACAAATATGACGCCAATAACAACACCTGCAAAAAGAGTGAAGAGTATCCCCAAAACCGTATCCATAAGGATGGCAAAATAATTCGCAGCGATTGCGCCCGCAGACGACCGCACATTACCAATCTCTGAAAATCCCAAATTACGTACAAGATTTCCTTGACCTGCAAGCGCATTAGCGAATGTCAACATGATGACTTGCGAAAAATCAATCATGAGTCCGGTTATCATCTTTGAAAAATTAATAACGACCGCCATCAGAAGAAGCTTAAAAAGATGCTGCTTGTAGCTCAATTTCTCAACGCCAAGAATGGTAGAAAACGCAATAACGAGAAGGATAAGAATGAAA
>CAYHPG010000048.1:0-6174 GCA_964358625.1 uncultured Gammaproteobacteria bacterium | reverse complement strand
TCAGGAGATTTTGAAGAATTTTACCTAACGAAGCTCTGTACAACAAGCCAGAAGATGATTTGGATTGGCAGACCGATTGAGAACGGGACGACGAAGTGTTGCAGGCGCGTGTGTGTATGGACATGAAATTGATCGTGGAAGCGCTTAAAACGGGTGAGGTATCGTCCATTGGAAAATTCGGTTATACCCTGCAGACCGTCGGGGAGCATCGCGCCGAACATACCGGCGAGTACAGAAAAGGGGTGGACAAACGCGCGACTTCCTCCAAAAAACCAGAAGGCAGTAATTGTTGCGAGAATGGTGAGATCGAGAGCGGTGATTGCGAGGAGTTTCACCATTCTTTGTTTGTGGGTTCCTTCGCTGATCAAATTTTGATCTCCATGCGGGATTGCGTCAAGGAAAAAGTGGGAGAAGAAACCGATTATAAAAGCAATCCATGGATTTGGTATGGATTGAGTGATTGCGGCGGCGACAGTGGCGTGGATGGTGAGGAACACGAATTGAGAATTATGAATGAGGAATTAGGAATTTTTATAGCAGGGGCGAGACTCGAACTCGCAACCTTTGCCTTATGAAGGCACTGCTCTAACCGGTTGAGCTACCCTGCCACATTATAACTAACTGAGCCCCGACGCCCTTCGGGGTCGGGAGGTCGACTCTGACTTTGCTAGACGTCGACCCTACCCTGGCGTAGAATGTTATTCGAGCATACCACATATTGACGAATCATTCAAGATTCTTTATACTCGTTCCGCGGGGTAGAGAAGCAGCATCTCGCTTGGCTCAATCGCGCGGCAGACCTAGTTTTGCTAAACGTTCTTTGAAACATTGAATAAGCTTCGTATTATTTGCGACGATACGTAAGATTCCGTATGGATATTTCCGAGTGCCACCCGTATCTCGTTTAATGAATGGTTTATTAAAACGAGAGGGAGGTATCTGCGTGATCTGCGACCAAAAGCGCAGGCACGTATTGTACTGGAGTGTATCGTGACAATGTATGACAGCCTTTATTCTTTTCTCATCAAAGCGACAAATTTTGCGAAGGAATTCGATATATTTCTTGATGATCGCAGGGTTTCCATTCGCAAGACTGAGTTGTGTCTTATCTCCTTCAGTTACCCAAAGCATTAACCCGATAAGATTAAGTTGTTGATCTCGTTCGGGGTTATAATGAAATGGATCTCCTTTTGGGTTGAGGGCTTTATAGACACGTTCACTCTGTTTTGATAGAGGAGTCATAGATTCTATTGGTATTATACCAAGAGTTTATTCAATGTTCAAATTTTGGGCGCTCCGACAGGCAACTGTCGGTGAGATTATCCGTCAAATTCGGGGAAGCCCCTGATCGAAAGGTCGAGGTAATCCCGCCCTGTCATCCGACAGGGCGCCACGTCAAATGACTGTGGCGAGCCAATCCCGCCAGATTTTTGCTGAAGCAAAAACTTGGGCGGGCAGGTGTAGAGACTAGATGGCGGACTCGCCGAAGAGGCGAGAAGGGATAGTCCAGACCACAAACTCCGACGTATGTCGGAGGCGACGAAAGTCGTAGAAGGTACGCATAACCAAGAGATCGCCGGTGCAACTCCGGCTCCCGCGACCAAAAGACTCCGATTTCGATCGGAGTTTTTTGGTACCCTTGCGCTTCCTGCACGCGCGGTGTATACTAGCCCACCATATAGGATATGGAAGACTTTATTCGTATTCGCGGCGCGCGGGTTCACAACCTCAAGAATATTAGTGTAGATATCCCGCGAAATAAGCTGGTTGTTTTGACTGGTCTTTCTGGTTCAGGGAAGTCTTCGCTTGCATTTGACACGATTTATGCCGAAGGGCAGCGGCGATATGTGGAATCTCTTTCGGCATACGCACGGCAATTCTTGGGACTCATGGATAAGCCCGACGTAGATGAAATTACCGGTCTTTCGCCGACGATTTCGATTGATCAGCGTTCCAGTTCCCAAAATCCGCGTTCGACTGTCGGGACTACCACGGAGATTTACGATTATCTCCGTCTTTTATTTGCGCGCGTTGGTATTCCGCATTGTCCTACGTGCGGCAGAGAAATTAAGAAACAAACAGTTGATCAAATTGTCGACAGAATTACTACGAAAGCAAAGGGTCGAGCCGCAACGCTTGTCGCTCCGCTTGTACGCGATCAGAAAGGGGAGCATAAACATCTGCTTGAAGAAATTCGGCGCGCAGGATATTCCCGCGTTCGTTTTGATGGAATCGTCTATGATGTTGATGAGATGGAGCGTCTCACAATCGATAAACAAAAAAAGCACGCCGTAGAAGTGGTGATTGATACAATAACCGTCACCGGAGATAAAGATGATCGTACGCGATTGAGTGAGGCAGTCGAAGCGGCACTCAAGCTTGGACGTGGACTGGTGATGGCAGAAATTGCAACAGGTAATTCCTCGACCACCGCCACGGCGGGGCAGGCAAGCTCGGAACAGATATTGTTCTCGCAGCATTTTTCTTGCCCCTTGTGTGGAATTGATCTTCCGGAAATTGAACCACGAACGTTTTCATTTAATAGCCCGCACGGCGCATGTAAGGAATGTTCTGGTCTTGGCACAAAACTTGAAGTGGATCCGGAGCTTGTCGTGTTGAATCCGCGACTGACTATCGCGCAAGGGGCGATTCGCCCATGGGCGCGTATGACCGGGCAACACTGGCTTTTTGAGGAGCTTGTCGCATGCGCGCAAAAAAACGGATTCTCCGTGCATGTTCCATTCGCAACATTAACGAAAGAACAACAGAAAATCGTCCTTTCCGGTTCACGCGCGGATGGATATGAAGGCGTTATTCCCAATCTCGAACGACGCTATAAAGAAACAGATTCAGATTACATGCGCGGCGAGATCGAGCGTTACATGCGCGTGTATTCGTGCCCTTTATGTAAAGGAAAACGTTTGCGTCCAGAGGCGCTTGCGGTGACGATTGGTGATACGTCTATTGCAGGGATTGTCACAATGACGATTACGGATGCAGCAAAATTTTTCACAACACTCAAGCTCTCTGCCCGTGAAACAACCATCGCAAAACAGATTTTAAAAGAAATCAATGCGCGTTTGCATTTTTTACAGAATGTCGGTTTGCAATACTTGACGCTTGATCGTACGACGTTGTCGCTTTCAGGAGGAGAAGCCCAGCGTATTCGCTTGGCAACCCAGATCGGCTCGGCGTTGGTTGGTGTCACCTATATTCTTGATGAGCCATCCATTGGCCTGCATCAGCGCGACAACGATCGGCTTATTACTACACTAAAATCATTGCGCGATCTTGGTAATTCGGTAATTGTCGTTGAGCATGATGAAGCAACCATTGAAGCGGCTGATCATGTTGTGGATATCGGGCCGGGCGCTGGGGAGCATGGTGGGCATATTATTGCTGAAGGAACGCCAGATGCAATCAAAAAAAACAATGCGTCCATTACGGGAAAGTATCTTTCAGGAAAATTACGTATCGAAGAACCGAAAACGTATCGCAAGGGTAATGGAAAGAACTTGATCATCAAAGGCGCGCGCGAATTTAATTTGAAAGATATTGACGTTGAAATTCCACTTGGGAAATTTGTGTGCATTACGGGTGTGTCAGGGTCGGGAAAGTCCACGCTCATGACGGATATTTTGGCACGGGCGCTTGCAAGCCATTTTTATCGCGCGAAGGATCTGCCCGGCGACCACGATAAAATTCTCGGCATCGAGCATATTGATAAAGTGATTACGATTGACCAGTCGCCGATTGGACGCACTCCGCGTTCGAATCCCGCGACGTACACGGGCGCCTTCACGCCGATTCGTGATCTCTACACGATGCTCCCGGAAGCGCGTATTCGCGGGTACAAAGCGGGGCGATTCAGTTTTAATGTGGTTGGCGGGCGATGCGAGGCGTGTCAGGGCGAAGGCATGGTGCAGATCGCGATGCAATTTTTGCCGGATGTGTATGTCGAATGTGAAGAGTGTCATGGCAAGCGCTATAACCGCGAGGCGCTCGAAATTTTTTATAACGGAAAAACGATTGCTGATGTACTTGATATGACGGTCGAAAAGGCGAGCGCATTTTTTACGAATATTCCGGCGATTCATGGGAAGCTCGTTACCTTGGAAGAGGTGGGTTTGGGATATATGAAATTAGGACAGCCAGCAACGACGTTATCCGGCGGTGAAGCGCAGCGTATCAAACTTGCGACAGAACTTTCACGTCGTGCAACGGGAAAGACACTTTATATTTTAGATGAACCAACAACGGGTTTGCATTTTGATGACGTGAAGCGGCTCTTGCAAGTACTTCATAAACTTGTCGACAAAGGAAATACGATTTTGATTATCGAACATAATTTGGATGTGATAAAATCCGTAGATTGGATTGTAGACTTGGGACCGGATGGAGGAGTGAAGGGCGGTGAGCTTGTCGCCGCCGGCACTCCGCGCGATTTGGCGAAAGTAAAAGAAAGTTACACCGGACAGTTTTTGAAAAAAGTTTTGAAGGCAAAATGACGTTAGGGGGAGTGCATGCTTTGTAATCCTGTGAGTACACGATACTCACAGCTTTTTTGTGCTACACTGAACATATGCAAAAACTTCAGTTATCTATCCTCGCCGTCATTACCTATTTCGACCTTTTTGATTATCCGTTGACGTCAACGGAAGTGTGGAAGTATTTGTGGCACGAAGAAACGACGGAGATTGAGACTTCGGAGATCGTATCTCTGAAATCCAGAGATACGATCTCTTTAGTTGGAATAATTGACGAGTTGGGGAAACTTGAAAAAGAAGGACGAGTGGCGAGCGGCAATGGCTTTTATTTTTTGCCAGGACGCGAGACGCTTATCAAAACCCGCAACCTCCGGCACGTGATCGCGTATCGCAAATGGCGAAGAGCGCTCCGCATTATCCGCATCCTTCGCATGTTTCCGTTCATCCGAATGATCGCCGTCGCGAATACGCTTGCCTACGATAATGCCGATGATGGGAGTGATATCGATTTATTTATTGTAACGAAAACAGAACGCGTGTGGACTGCGCGTTTTTTTGTTATTTTGTTTTTGCAATTATTCGGTTTGCGTCCGAATGCGAAGACTCGTCGCGACAAAATCTGTGCGTGTTTTTTTGTAGACGAAGACCATCTCGATATTTCTAATCTCGCACTGCCCGGCGAACCCGACGTCTATTTACATTATTGGATTGCAACTTTATGGCCAGTCTACAATGCGTATGGTGTCTACGAGAAATTTTTTGAAGCAAATGCATGGGCGAGAAAAAACGTACCGAATATCCACCCGATTATTCCGAACGTATTTCGGCGCATTGACCGGACAAGGGTGCCCCTTGTATACAAGGGGCACCCTTGTAACTCCTTTCACGAATCGTTCTACCGCCGCCTGCAAGAGAACCGTTTCCCTGAAGAGATTCGATCACGTCTCAATAAAGACACGACCGTTATCGCAAACGACCATGTCCTTAAATTCCACACTCACGACCGCCGCGAAGAGTATCGTCGGAAGTTTTTAGAAAGGATGGCAGTATCAAAATATGATTAGCTGAATTTACGCGATCGCGTAAATTCAGCTAATGCGTTTTTTGGTATAGTATGGTGCGACTTCTCGGATTTTTACTTTCTCTTTTCATTTTCCTCATTCCATGGCAGGCGCGGTGGGTTATTCGGGCGGGGGAAATAGGAAGCCCCTCGACAGGCTCGGGGAATAATTTTTGGGAATATGGGACGATCGCGCTGTATGCGACGGATATTCTATTCTTCGCTATTCTTGTTTTATTCGGTGTTTGGTGGATACAACAACGCCTCCAAAACTCTAAATCCGAAATCCTAAATTCTAAACAAATCCAAAATGAAAAATACAAAATACAAAAACTAATTGCTTACTACTTACCGCTTACTGCTTACGTGCTGATTTCGATTTTCTGGTCATTTGATAAACCCCTCGCATTCTACGCGGCATTAAAGTTGCTAGAAGGGATTGCGTTGTTTTTTATCGTGCGTAAGTTTCAATTTTACGAGGTCGGACCTCATAAGATGAGAGGTCCGACCTCTATGGTATTATGGGCTTTTGTGGCGAGCGCGGTGGTGCAGAGCGTGCTTGCGATTGCGCAATTTTTTACACAGTCCGTTTTCGTATGGCCCTTTTCCGGTATCGCAGCGCAAGAT